>JBATHQ010000318.1:0-1981 GCA_049667005.1 Psychromonas sp. | reverse complement strand
GCAGGTATCGCTTTAGCAATAAAATCAAGGAAGATTTTGTAGGCTTGGCATGTACAGGGATGTGCATTCCAAGCTGGTGCTTTAAAAAGTGATGGCTGATTGATAGATCCAAAAAATGGCCAGGGGTGACGCTTTTTGCCTACTTTTTTTCGGCATTTAGAAAAAGTAGGGGCGCCGTCAGGGCGAAACCACCAACGACAAAAGTTAAATCAAACGCTTAAAGCGAAAGCTTACGAAAAACTAGAACGGCTAGGAGCCTGACCGAGAATGGACTTATTGATATAATAAGTCCTTAATAACACTAATAAAGTCCAAAATGCTATCACTTCTCAAGTTTAAAACGCCTCCCATAGAGTTCAATCAAGGCCAACTCTTTGCGACTAATGTATTTGATCTACTCCCGGAAGATCATGACTGTTTTGTTTATGAACAAATTTTCAAAGGGATAGATACCTTGTCACTGGAGAGTAAATATCATCACCTTGGGCAGCACGCGTATCATCCGAGACTAATTGTTTCAATTCTAATTTATGCATATAGCCATGGTGTATTTAGCTCGCGAGAAATTGAAAGACATTGCCATCAAGATTTGGCTTTCATGTATATATCACAGAGGAACTGCCCCAACTTTCGAGTGTTGGGTGACTTTCGCAAGAATAATATCCAGTTTTTTCATGATTGTTTTAAACAGAGTGTCAAGATGGCAATAGAACTGAAAATGGCCTCATTAGGCCATATCAGTCTTGATGGCTCTAAATTTAAGGCTAATTCATCTAAACACAAAGCAATGAGTTACGGCCGCTTAAAAACCAAGGAAAACAAACTAACAAAAGAGATTGAAGAACTTATCAGAAAAGCTAAACAGTGTGATACAGATGAAGATGAAGATGAAGATTATCAGGCACAAAATGGTTACAGTATTCCGGAAGATATCAAATTTAAACAGAAACAATTGGAGAAGGTTAGCGCAGCCAAAAGAGCACTTGAAAAACGTGAAGACGAAGATAATCCAGGAATGGCCATTGATAATAAAAAACAGATCAGTTTTACCGATTATGATGCTCGGATCATGAAAACAAAAGGTGCGTATGAGTATAGCTATAATCCCCAGATCAGTGTCGATAAAGATAAGCAAATCATTGTCGGGCAACATGTCAGCCAGAATCCGAATGATCAGCAGGAAGTAAAACCTGCTCTGATCGCAATCGCAGAAGCGACTGATGGACACATCATTAACGAAATGAGTCTGGATAACGGCTATAACTCAGGTGCCAATCTTAGTGCTTTGAATGAAGCAAATATCGATGCTTACGTGGCAACAAATCGTCAAGATAAGCCTACAAAAGAAATACTGGAAGAGTCTAATCGCCAATTTGTAAAGGCCGACTTTATCTATATCGAGGAAGAAGATAGTTTTGAGTGCCCGGCAGGGAAAAAACTAACCGCAAATCCAAATAGCCAAGCCAAAAAGAAGATCTATCGAGCGAGCAAAAAGCTTTGCCAGGATTGTATTTATTACGCTCGCTGTAATTCATCGAAAAATAGAACAAGTAGAATAATTCAAACGGATGAGTATGAAGCCTTACGTCAAGGTATGAAGAAAAAGATGGCAACAGCAAGTGCGAAAAAAGTATATGACGTTCGCAAAATAACAGCTGAACCAGCTTTTGGACATATTAAGAATAGTGGTTTTCGGGGATTCAGTTTACGGGGTATAGATAAAGTAGCCGGAGAGTTCTCATTGGTATGTACGGCATACAACTTAAAAAAAATAGCCCGAGCGAAAATAGCAGGATCGATCCGTTTAAAAACTGCTAATGGGTTGTGAAGCATTGAATACAAGTGATAAAAGAGCAGGATTCAGTCCCGAATTTCAAAAATAGGGCTTTAGGTGGCAAAAAACTGACTATTATTTGAACATTTCTGTTGTTCAGATAAGAACAACAGAGATTATTCATGTATTCTCGGTCAGGCTCCTAGG
>JBATHQ010000317.1:0-5757 GCA_049667005.1 Psychromonas sp. | reverse complement strand
CACTCTTTGGTGATGTTATCGTAAAACGAAAAAGCTACTGTCAACGTTCACAGAAAAGTGTTTTCCCATTAGATACTCAGCTAAATTTACCTTCAGATCAATACTCTGATGGTATACGCCATCGCGTTGCGATTGAAGCAAGAAAATCGTCCTATGATGAGGCTGTCGAATAGATTAATCAAACGACAGGGGTTATATACAAAAGCGGCAAAGCGTTCAATTAGCGCAAGATATCGCGCAGGATTTCGACAAGTATTATCTACAAAATCGTTACTTGAACACAGAGCAAACAGATAAAAGCGAGGTCTTAAAGTTGAAGAGATGGTAAAAAGCAACTGGGTTTATAAGAAGTTATTTAAATTCAGAGCCGGTGTTGAAGGAAACATCTCTTGCCTGAAACGTCGCTTTGGCCTGTCGAGATGTAACTGGAAAGGATTGGACAAATTTAAAGCCTATGTTTGGGTGTCGAGTGTAGCGTATAACCTATTGCAATTAACTCGGATAGAAATCTCCACTTAAACTTATCTAATCGACATTAAATAGCATGCCTATTCTCACCAAGGCAGGCTTATTTACGTCTGCAATTTGAATAACAGGCAATAAACTTAAAAAATATCGCGATCGCACACTTCGTGTGATCTACAGAACGTAAGATTGGCCTTGGAATAAGATAAAATCCAAGACCTAACTGAGCGTGTTACTAAAAAAACGTTTTTTCTGGATGAGAACTAGCTAGCTGTTTCTGTCATTAGTTCTTGTGTATGGGGTAAGCGAGGGGGGAATTGGGCCAGTAGCAATGGATAATAAACTATTACCCATTAAATCATTACCTTAGAATTATCTTCGTTCTAGTTTCACGAAGACAAAGTGTAATAATGTCTTCTAATTTTAAACAAAGGTAATAAAAGTTAGACAAATGAGGAGTTGTCTAACTTTCTACACCTCCCTGTTTCTTGCAATAATAACCTAAAGACAATTTTCGATCTTTGTATTACTTTTAAAAGGTTTGGGTGTCCCATTTTATTTTTTGATTATTGGGTAAGCCATAACAGCCCCTCGCAGGCATCTACACGAATAGCTTGTCCCTGCTTAACCTTTTGCAAACAACCTGTTGCGTTGAAAATAGTAGGGATCCCTTTCGCGCGGGCTAAAATAGCACTGTGCGAAGAGGTGTTACCGCCGCTAAGGCAGATAGCTATTACAGAGTCAGGATCAAGCATTGCGGTATTGGAAGGAGACAGATCTTCAGCTAAGATAATCGATGGTTGCTTCAGTTGTATTCTTGGCTCATTCTGTTCAGCGGATAATGCGAACAATAACTGTCGGCCAATATCCCAAACGTCGGCTTCACGCACCCGCATATAATCACTGTCCGTTTCTTTAAAGCTTTGTGCTAATTCACTGATAGCTTCATATGTAGCCTGCTCGACATTTTGCTGTGCAGTAATTCTAGCGGTTATCTCTTCCAGTAATTCAGGATCGGTTAACATCATGCTATGCGCATTAAAGATGGCGGCCTGCTCATCCCCGATTATTCCCATCGCCTGTTCGAGTTGGTTAAGTTGTTTTTCAACCTGTGCAACCGCTAGATTTAATCGTTGAGTTTCAGTCTCAACAGTGGTGAATAGGCGATCTGCCAGTATTGGCATTGTTTGTGTAAAAATAATAGCATCACCACTGGCAACGCCTCCGCAAACGGTTCGTCCAGCGATCGCGCCTTCAGGTGCTATTTTTAACATGGCGCCTGCTTCAGGCATTTCTGTTTGAGTCTCAATAGACTCGTTAAAATGGCCTTCTGCTAATGTTTTAAAAGCTGCAATTAATTCCGCCGCCTCAGGACCTTGTGCATGCAGGGTGATGGTGTCGTCGTATTTTACACCAAGTACGGCGATACTATTGAGACTTTTAGCGTTGGCTTTGTTATCACCACAGTGTAATTCAGCATCTGCCTTAAAACCTGCAATAGCTGCGATAATCGCAGCTGTCGGACGAGCATGCAATCCCATTGGGTTGCGTATTAGCCATTCAAATTTCAATGTTGCATCTATAGCAAGCTTATCCGTGCTATTAATGCTCGCTTGTGCAACTTGCGGCGTTTCACCCAAATGCTCTCGTTTGGCAGCAAGTGCACCTTGAGCTTCTTCTTTTACAGCAGCAAGTGGTAAACCTGCTGCGGCAGCAACAGAAGCAGCCATCGTACCTTCCACTATCGGCGCTGAGCATAACATTACTTTTTCAGCTACCGCTGGATCAATTAACTCTAAGGCCATTTCAGTACTTAATAATGCACTACCCATATCCATTAATACCAGTGCGCCTTGCTCATCACAGACTTCTTCAATTGCCTGCATAATTGCGATTGCATCAGTACCAATTGGGTTTTCCGGATCATCAATTCCGCCTGCAATTGCCAATGCACAACGACCTTGAGTCATCTGGTTCGCCAGTTCGGCAATGCCCTCTGCAAGTTTACGACTGTGAGATACTACAACTATTCCTACCATAGTAAATTAGCTCCCTTGTACAACGGTATTAAGTGCTTGTACCATCATCATACTAGATGTTGCACCTGGATCTTGATGACCAATACTACGCTCACCTAAATAACTCGCTCGACCTTTTTTAGCGCGCATTGGGATTGTAGATTCCGCCGCATTTTTAGCAATATCTGCCAATTCAGGCAACATTTGCAGCACTGTTTTTCCTTCATCAGCAGCTTGTTTCGCAGCTTCAGCGACAGGCCACCATAGATCACACATGGTTTTATCTCCAGATACCGCTTTACCGCGCGCGACAACACCGTTAACAGCTGCTTCTAGAAAAGCTGCAAAATCAGTTGCTGATAATGTTTCTTTACCATTAGTGGCAACTGATGCTCGTAGGAAGAAATTGCCATATAAAGGACCACTGGCACCACCAACACTAGAGAGTAATGTCATGCCCACGGTTTTCAAAATAACGGCAATAGGTTGTTCAACAACAGTTGGTAATTTTTCTACAACACGATCAAATCCGCGATTCATATTTAAGCCATGATCGGCATCACCGATATCAGCATCCAGTTGAGTCAATAGATCTTGCTCTTTCGTAAAAGTGATACTGCATTCATTAAGCCATTTTAAAATATGCTCTTTTGTTAAACTCATAATCTTTTTCCTTACGTAAATAATATTCAGTAAATAATCAATTAAGTGCTGTTATTAGCAGCCCCAGCGTAGCGAAGGTGCATTTACAGGTGCATCCCACAAATCAAGGATCTCTTTATCGGCTTTTAGGAATGTAATTGATAAACCTTCCATATTAATCGCTGTACAGTAGTTACCTACAAGTGTGCGGGCAATTTTAAAATCTGCTTTTTCACAGCATTCATGCAACTTGCCAAAAGCGCCATATAGCTCAGATTCAGGAGTGCCGCCAAAACCATTAACGAGTACGATATATTCATCTCCAGCTGAAAATGGAGCAGAAACTATTTCTGTATCAACCCATTCACCCTTTTCACGATCCCATTCACGTAAAGCGCGCGAATAGTCAGGACAATCTTTAATTTCCGCAAACATCTGTTCAATCAGACTGTCTGCATCTTTATATTCGCGGCGTTCAATACCAGGTTCACCGTGAATACCTACGCCAAATTCAACAATATTGTCTTCTAATACAAACGAAGGTTTACCTGCTGCTGGTACTACACAAGCAGATAAAGCTACGCCAAAGGAGCGTGCTGCATTATTGACTCGACGGCCTAATTGCTCACATTGCTTTAATGAATAACCTTGTTCAGCGGCAGCCCCAACGATTTTTTCTACTAATACAGTAGCTGCAACACCCCGGCGACCTGCTGTATATAAACTGTCTTTTACAGCTACATCATCATCAATTAATACTGTGCCAACTGGGATGCCATCCATATGTAGTAATTCAACAGCAGTTTCAAAATTAAGGATATCGCCGGTGTAGTTTTTGATAAAAAACAGTGTGCCAGCTTTGCTGTTAATTGCTTTACCACATTCATACATCTGATCTGGAGTAGGAGAAGTAAAGATTTCTCCCGGACATGCAGCGGTTAGCATTCCTTTGCCGATAAAGCCTGCATGTAAAGGCTCATGGCCAGAACCACCACCGGAAATTAATGCGACTTTATCAGATGTAGATTCACGCATTAGGTAACGTGGCTCTGCGTTGTATTGTAATTCAGGATGAGCTAGGCGCATGCCTTTAAGTTGTTCTTCAACAACATCATCAACTTTATTTATTAATTTTTTCATGCTGACTCCTTTTTGTAGGTTATGTTTGCGGAAACATGCATATAGATTGACACAATTAATGCTTGTTTGGTAACCAATAGATTGCTGAATGAGAGTTTGATCACTAAAATATGTTTACGGAAACATTTATGCTTGTTAAGTGAGATGTTTATCGTCTGTTTTTTCAAAAAAAGGGTAAAAAAGCCAGCTTATAAAGTGTCTTGCGTATCAATAACAACAGCGTCTGGCATAACGGAGTAGATGCAAGTATGGCCAACAGCAGCGATGTTGATGGGTTATAGCCTTTGATTGATAACGATTATTTTACTTTCCTTTACTTTACGGAGATAAAAAACGGTGGTCAACGGGTGATAGATTCGCAGTGGTTAACCAGTAGCGTTTATGTCTCTAAAGTTTATGGTGATCTAAGCTGTTTCTTTGGTTTCAATTTATCTGATGGTCGCATTAAATGTTATGGCCTCGATGATAGCCCTGCTGGCGGATTTTTCGCTCTGTTTGTACGCGGTAACAAGAATTATGGCGTTAACTACTATGTTGAAAATGGCAATGAAACCATTTCCGATAAAGCGACAGGTTTAACTTGGACGCAAAAGGACAGTGGTAAAGCCCTCGATTTCGACAGTGCACTTAGCTACTGTGAAGCACTTTCATTAGGTGGAACGGATAAATGGCGTTTACCAAATACTAAAGAACTGCACACGCTTATTGATTGTAGCCGCTCTGCCGATACCACAAATAGTCCGCGACTATTGAGCCTCTGTTTAACTTGACTCAAACCACTAATGAAGCAGGACAAAAGCAATATGGACAATACTGGAGTAGAACAACGTTAATCTATTACTCTAACGATGTTGCCGCGGCTACTTATATTTCTTTTGCACGGGCTATGGGGTATGACCAAAAATCTAAAGAATGGATTGATGTACACGGTGCTAGCGCACAACGTAGCGATCCTAAAGTAGCAAGCGATGAAAACATCTTTGAATTTGGGCATGGTCCGCAGGGGGATACATTACGGCTACATAATTACACACTTTGTCTGACTGGTGGGGTGGCAAAGCCATCTAATGGCACTAAACCATCAACCTTGGTTTTATCTGATATAGTATTGGAACATCCCGAAGGCGGTGATATCCCCACATTTGATGAAATGAAGAAAAATAAGGTCGCAATCCGTTACGACGTGAAAGATGAGTGCAATGGATGAAGGTGAAGAGAGTGTTTTTAACTTCATTTGCTTGGTTCGTAACGATGACAGATTATTTTTATAGATGATAGCTCTGTGTAAAACTTTAGGGGAGTAGGCAGTGCTGACTCCCCTTTTTTATGATCATGTTCTGGATGTGCCTGCATTTAATATTGCTCGCTTCTTCCCGTGATCTTTGGGAGAAAAAGCGATTTATACTTTCGTGAATATTAAGAGGGAAAAATAAACCGCTATACAGAAAAAAACGGCAAAAAATGTAATTTTATTTATAATAAATTAGAAAGA
>JBATHQ010000316.1:0-7044 GCA_049667005.1 Psychromonas sp. | reverse complement strand
CCATCAATTCATTCGACTTTTTAGTGGCGGCATACAAAGAGATAGGATGATCAACCGCATCACTGGTAGAGAAAGGCACTTTGCTGTTTAAGCCATAAACAGAGCTGGATGATGCATAAACAAGGTGCTTAACTTTATTATGACGGCAACCTTCTAAAATATTAAGGTGTCCGACTAAATTGCTATCTGCATAGGCTAAGGGATTATCAATGGAATATCGTACCCCAGCTTGGGCAGCCAGGTGAATAACGCGATCAAACTGCTGCTCGGCAAAAAGTGCAGGCATTGCCTGGCGATCGGCCAAATCGATCTTCATAAAGGTAAATAAAGGATCGGCGATTCTGTTTAAACGCGCCTCTTTTAATGCAATATCATAATAGTCATTAAGATTATCGATACCAATAACCTGATGACCGGCAGCGGTTAATCGCTCAACAACCGCACTGCCGATAAAACCTGCCGCTCCTGTGACTAAATATTTCATAATATCCTTAACTGTCTTTTAATTTTTCCAAAAAACAGAGTATAGGCGCTATCGAAAACTTCTAAAAGAGAGAAACAGCAATTAACTAAGAGAGCAAATTTAATCGCAAAAAAAATCCCCAACCAGTGAACAGCATTGAGGATCTTTTTAACAGCCACAACAATCAAAAAGAGGCTGTTTTAACTGGAAAGGTTGTTAAACTATTTCCAGGCTTTCCACGCATTGATCAAACCGTTGGTTGAACAGTCATGGCTATCGACTGCGACATCATTATCTAATTCAGGTAAAATTTGACCGGCTAGTTGCTTACCAAGCTCTACGCCCCATTGGTCAAAACTGAAGATATTCAAGATAATGCCTTGAGTGAAGATCTTCTGTTCGTACATCGCAATCATCATACCTAATGATTTAGGTGTGATTTTTTTAACCAGAATAGAGTTACTTGGTTTGTTACCCGTAAATACTTTAAATGGTACAACATGAGCAACTTCTTCAAGTGTTTTACCCGCAGCTAAAAATTCTGCTTCAACTGTCTCTTTGGTTTTACCAAATGCTAATGCTTGAGTTTGTGCAAAGAAGTTAGAAAGCAATTTCGTATGGTGATCACCCGTTGGATTATGGGTAACAGCAGGTGCAATGAAGTCACATGGGATCAGTTTTGTACCCTGGTGAATTAATTGGTAGAACGCATGTTGGCCATTTGTGCCTGGCTCACCCCAAATAATTGGACCCGTTTGGTAATCAACAGGATCACCATTGCGATCTGAACACTTACCATTTGATTCCATATTACCTTGCTGGAAAAAGGCAGGGAAACGATGCATGTATTGATCGTATGGAAGAATAGTTTCTGTTTCGGCGCCATAGAAGTTGTTATACCAAATACCGATAACTGCTAAGATAACAGGAATGTTTGCTTTGAAATCTGTTTCTGCGAAATGCTTATCCATTTCATGTGCACCGGCAAGTAACTCTTCAAAGTTATCAAAACCGATAGTTAAGGCGATTGATAGACCGATTGCAGACCACATTGAGTAACGACCACCAACCCAATCCCAGAATTCGAACATATTTTCAATATCAATACCAAACTCAGTCACTAACTGTGCATTCGTTGATAATGCGGCAAAATGTTTAGCAACATGCGCTTTATCTTGTGCTGCATCAAGGAACCATTCACGTGCACTATTGGCATTGGTCATGGTTTCTTGTGTTGTGAATGTTTTTGATGCCACTAAAAATAGCGTTGTTTCAGGATCAAGTGGTTTTAACGTTTCAACAATATGTGTACCGTCTACATTAGAAACGAAATGGCTGGAAATACCAGCAACTTTATAAGGCGTCAGTGCTTCGGTCGCCATGTAAGGACCAAGGTCAGAGCCACCGATACCGATATTCACGATATCTGTAATAGGTTTGCCTGTGTAACCTTTCCATTCACCAGAATGCACTTTTGCACAGAAATCTTTCATTTGTGCCAATACTTTATTCACTTTTGGCATCACATCTTCGCCATCAACGATAACAGGTGTATTGCTGCGGTTACGTAGTGCACTGTGTAATACCGCACGACCTTCAGTTACATTGATTTTTTCACCCGAAAATTGTGCTTTAATGGCTCCTTTCAGATCAACTTGGTCTGCAAGCTCGATCAGTTTCCCTAAAATTTCTTCAGTGATAAAGTTTTTAGAAAAGTCGACTAATAGATCTTCACCTAACTGACAAGAAAATTGTTTAAAACGTTCCGGATTATTAGCAAAAAGTGCAGCTAACTTCATGTTTTGATTTTTATCAAATAGAGCCTGTAATTCAGACCATGCTGCGGTTTGAGTTGGATTGATATTTTTTAGCATAGATAATGTCCACATTGTTATGTTTAAAAAGCAAGAGTTGATTTATTTAACTACAAAAAGGTAGTTCAGATACTGATATGAATCTATATTAAAGGTGCAATTTCAATTGGTAAACGATATTTATAAAAAAACAGCGTAAACAGCAAGAAAACATCTACAAATCCTAATCATGACAAAATGCACAATGCCTTAAGCGGAATAATGGGTGCTCCTGTCATTAATCGTGCCAATATTCTCTCTTTGCAAAAGAGACAATTCACAATAAAGATCCCATTTTTGACAAATTAAGGTATTATCTTGCTCTGATTTTATATCTATATCCAAACCACTTGCAGATGCAGGAATCTGCGAGACTATGAATCGGCATCTTGATCAAGAGGTTTGAGCATAGCCTAGGAGCCTGACCGAGAATTGCGCTCGTCGCGAGGGAAAGCTGGTTTGAGGCAGTTTTTGTAATCTTTTCTGGCGAATAGTTGTTCTATTTAACAAAAAAGAGCACGAGAAATGACCAAATCCGGATTTTCCACAGTAGAGCAGTCTGTTTTCGGTCAGACTCCTAAGCCCGTTAGGCATAGATTCTGTCACTCCAGAAAGGGAAAAGCATGAGCAGCAATGCAGAAAATACCACACACTTTGGCTTTAAAACCGTACAAGAAGATAAAAAAGCAGATCTCGTTGCCAACGTTTTTCATTCAGTAGCCGCTAAATATGATGTGATGAACGATGTTTTATCAATGGGAATCCACCGAATTTGGAAGCGTTTTACAATTGATTGCTCGGGTGTACGCAAGGGCCAGAAAGTATTGGATCTGGCAGGTGGTACGGGTGATCTTACCGCGAAATTCTCACGTATAGTAGGGCAAACCGGGCAGGTAACACTAGCCGATATTAACGATTCCATGCTGAAAGTGGGTCGCAGCAAACTGCGCGACATGGGTATTGTTGGCAATGTCAGTTACGTACAGGCGAATGCGGAAGAGTTACCTTTTCCTGATAACCATTTTGATTTAATCACCATTGCCTTTGGTTTACGTAATGTAACCGATAAAGATAAAGCCCTCGCTTCTATTTTCCGGGTTCTTAAACCGGGTGGGCGTTTATTGGTGTTGGAGTTTTCTAAACCGCTTTATAAACCGGTGAGTAAATTTTACGATTTTTACTCTTTCAATATTCTGCCTAAACTGGGTAAGCTAATCGCCAACGACAGCGAAAGCTATCAGTATCTTGCAGAAAGTATCCGCATGCATCCTTGTCAAAACACCTTAAAAGAGATGATGGATAATGTCGGCTTTGAGGGCACCGAGTACTTTAACCTGAGTGCAGGTATTGTTGCCCTGCACCGTGGTTATAAATATTAATATCCCCAGATGCTGATTCATATTCAAGCAGTTTGAGCATAAATGGTCGATACAGATCACCAAGCAGCGTCAGGCAACTGGCGCGGCCGTGCCCTTCTCTGCTAACATCCGCGCTAAAAATAGGGAATATTATGCCATTAGATAATCTGGTTTGCGGTTTGCTTGAAACCACTGTGAATAAATTGCAGCAACTCGACGCAAGCGCATTGCAGAGGCGCAAACAACTTAACGGCACTATTATCGGAGTGCTCTTAAAAGAGCTGAATAAACCGCTCTATTTTGTCATTAGCACACAACAGATTGATATTCTGTCTAAATATGAAGGGTCAACGGATTGCTTTATTCGCTTGAACCTATCCGCATTAAAAGAGTTGCAAAATAACCATCAAATCACACATTTAATTAAAACAGAGCAGCTTGAGGTCGAGGGTGATATTCAGACCGTACAGCGTTTTGCGTCTTTAATTACCGAGATGGATATTGATTGGGAGGAGCACCTCTCTGCCTACATTGGTGATGTATTGGCACATAAACTCTGTTATCAGTTCAAACAATGCCGACAAAACATCGAGTTGCAGATCAAAAAAATTGAAAAAAACAGCGCAGCATACATTACTGAAGAGTTAAAAATTGCCCCCGGGCCGTTGGAAGTTGTGTATTTTTGCGAGCAGGTAGACGATCTCAAAAAACAGGCTGATGCCTTGGAAAAACGTTTCCAGTTACATTTCCCCAATATTAAGCTCACATAAAAAGTTAACTGGAACATTCATGATAAAAATAAAAGAACTCACCCGCCTTTACCAAATCAATAAAACATTTATTGAATATGGTCTGATTGAGTTGCTGCCCAAAGAGCATATTCCATTCACCTATCGTGTTATGCGCTGTACGCTGTTTTGGATCAAAAATAAACATCAGGATAAAGATCTACCGGAAAGATTACGCTTAAGTTTACAGTCCCTGGGGCCCATTTATATTAAACTCGGGCAGATGTTATCAACCCGCCGCGATCTTTTACCCCCGCTTTACGCAGACCAACTTGCCTACCTGCAGGATAACGTACCGCCCTTTTGCGGAGAGCTCGCGATCCAACAGATAGAAAAATCCTTCAACTGCTCCATTGACAGTATCTTTGATGATTTCGATAAAGTGGCGCTGGCTTCAGCGTCCATTGCACAAGTGCACACGGCAACCTTAAAAGAAGATGGCAGAGCGGTTGTGATCAAAGTAACACGCCCTCATATTGAAAAAACCATTCAGGCCGACTTACAACTGATGAAGTGGCTGGCTTCTTTGATGCAGCGTTTTGTAAAAGAAGCAGATCGCCTGCGCCCTGTGGAAGTGATCCGTGAATATGAAAAAACCATTATTGATGAATTAGATCTGATGCGCGAAGGGGCAAATGCGATTCAGTTACGGCGCAATTTTTTAAATTCTAAACTGCTTTATGTACCGGAAATCTATCCCGATTATTGCACCAAAAATGCCCTGGTGATGGAAAGAATCTATGGTATTCCGGTATCGGATATTAACGCCTTAAAAGCGCAAAAAACAGATCTCAAGTTACTGGCTGAACGGGGTGTAGAAACCTTCTTTACTCAGGTTTTTCGTGACAGTTTTTTTCATGCTGATATGCACCCCGGTAATGTTTTTGTTTCCTACGAACACCCGGAAGATCCGCTATGGATCGGCATTGATTGCGGAATTGTAGGCACACTTAATAAGGAAGATAAACGTTACCTGGCTGAAAATTTCCTGGCATTTTTCAATCGAGATTATCGTCAGGTTGCGCAACTGCATGTGGATTCCGGTTGGGTGCCGGCAGATACTCCCGTTGAGGAGTTTGAGTTTGCTATCCGCGCAGTATGCGAACCTATTTTTGAAAAACCACTTTCCGAAATATCCTTTGCACAGGTGTTAATTAACTTATTTAATACTGCGCGCCGTTATAATATGAAAGTCCAGCCACAACTGGTTTTATTGCAGAAAACCCTGCTTTATGTGGAGGGACTGGGTCGGCAATTATACCCGCAACTGGATTTGTGGGATACGGCCAAACCATTTTTAGAAAATTGGATGAAAGATCAGGTTAGTCCGAAAACATTGATTAAATCCATTAAACAAAAAGCCCCTTTTTGGCTTGAGAAGTTACCGGAATTACCGGAGCTTATCTATTACAATTTAGCACAGGCAAAATCACAGCAGAAGCAGCTGACTTTATTGACAGAATCTTTTAATAAACAACAACAAAAAAACACTAAAACTAATTTTTATATTGCCGCAGCGGTCACCCTGACTATTATCTCAGGCCTCGCTTATTTACAAGCAAATCTAAATCTCACTTTGTTGTCGGGCATTCCGAGTATTTTTGCCTGGCTGCTTGCGTGGCGCCATGCCAATAGGGTATAAAGTTCGCTATAGGCTATAAATCAACACAACTAATTCACTAGTATAAAAAATAAAGGTAAAAAATTATGGGCGGCATCAGTATTTGGCAATTAGTTATCATCGCAGTGATCGTCGTATTACTGTTTGGCACAAAAAAATTACGTGGTATTGGCGGTGATTTAGGCGGTGCGATCAAGGGATTTAAAAAAGCACTTAAAGAAGATGATCAAAAAGAGTCTGAGCAAGCTGATGATAAAAATGAGAAATCGATAGCGTCAGAAAAAAGCTCAAATGAAAAAGTCGAACCGGGTACAAAAGATAAAAACAAAGAAAAAGATCAGGCTTAATCGTTAACTTAAAGGTGTAGGTTAAATGTTTGATATAGGTTTTTGGGAACTCGTTGTGATCGCAGTGATTGGCTTAGTTGTCCTTGGTCCAGAACGTCTGCCGGGTGCGATTCGCAGTGTAATGCATTGGGTAACAACGATCAAAGAGATGGCAAACTCGGTCAAAGCAGAAGTGGCTCAGGAGTTAAAGCTGCACGAACTCAACGAGAATATGATCAAAGCCACTAAAAAAGGATTAAGCGACCTTGATCCTGAATTAAAACAATCGTTCGATGAAATGAAAGAAAGCGCAGAGCAATTATCTCGTCCCTATAAAAAAGAGGTTAGCGATATTAAGCAATCCTTAAATGAAAAAGCTGATGACAATAAGCTGAAGCAACCAAGCATTCCCGAAAGCCAGGAAAACACTCACTCCACACAGGACAAAAAAGAATGAGTTCAAACCAAAATAATGAAGCAGGTAGTCAACATAGCTTGCCATTATTTAGCCATTTAATTGAACTTCGTGACCGTATATTACGAATTGTTGCGACCGTTATGGTTATTTTTTTAAGTCTGGTCTATTTTGCCAATGATATTTATCATTACTTGGCAATCCCGCTAACCAGCCAACT
>JBATHQ010000315.1:0-3891 GCA_049667005.1 Psychromonas sp. | reverse complement strand
AGGTGATTTCATCAAGAATCACTAACTGATAGCTGTCATCTGCTAATAAAGCTTCCGCTTTAGCCCAGGCTTTTTTTGCACTGGCAATATCCTGCTCTCTATTTTGCGTTTCCCAGGTAAAACCATCGCCCATGGCATACCATTCAACATTTTTTTGCTGACTAAAAAACTTCTCTTCACCGGTGGACATGGCACCCTTCAAAAACTGCACGACAGCAACTTTATGGCCATGGCCTAATGATCGCGCTAACATGCCAAAAGCGGAGCTGCTTTTTCCTTTTCCCGGCCCCGCCAGTAAAATGGAAACGCCACGTTCCTGATCTGCAGCTGCTATTTTTTGATCTTGTTTTTCTTTAATCGCTTTCATTCTCTTTAAATGTTTTTGATCTGTCATATACATTCTTTCCATTTTGTAAATAAAAAGCCCGCCAGAAGAAGCGGGCTTTGATAAAAATAGGTTACCGAAATAGTTAACTCATCATGTTTATTAAATAGGGGGCGCATCAAAATAACATAGCCGATAATCCCCGACATGGCGAAGCAAGTAGCACAGTTACTTTGGCGAGAACCTCATACTTTTTAAAAAATAATGATGAAAAAAGACGTCAAGTTTTAGCTTAGCATGGCTGTGGTTGATTATCACTATCATTTACACTGAAAAACAGCACCATAATGAACAGTGGTGAGAGTCCATTTATTTTGTCGCGTTAACCCGCGCCTGGTGCTTTTTCGAAAGCAATTTGCCGTCCGAACTGCCGTTCACATTTCAACTGAACCAGACTTTAGGGGCAGGGGGAACGGCTGTCCTGTTCACCCCTTCCCATGAAGGGCTCGCGCTTAGAGGCGTAAAAAAGGGTTGCTGCTTTTCTCTTTACCTATGGTTGTTGTCGGTCCATGGCCCGGATAAACGGTTGTTTCTGGCGGTAGGGTTAATAGTTTTTCTTTAATGCCGGTGAGTAACAGGGAGCCGTTACTGCGTGGGAAATCATAACGGCCGATGCCGCCGTTAAACAGGATATCACCGACAATAATCTGTTTACTCTGCTGATCATAAAGGGCGATGTGACCTGGCGTATGTCCAGGAATATGCAGCACTTTTAGTTTGATCTTACCCACTTCGACGACTTCTCCCTCTTCCAGCCAGCGCGTAGGGGAAAAACTTTCTGTGGTTGGAAAACCAAAACGCTGGCTTTGCGCTTCTAACTGCTCCAACCAGAACAGATCCTCTTTTTCCGGACCGATTACCGGAACATGCAATTTGTCTGCAACGGCCTGAGTGCCACCGACATGGTCCAGGTGGCCATGGGTTAATATTATTTTATCAACCTTAACGCCTTGTTTTTCAACTATCTTTAAAATTTTCTGCGGATCCCCGCCCGGATCGACGATGGCGGCTATTTTTGTCTCTTCACAAATAATCAGGCTGCAGTTTTGCTCATAGGGGGTAACGGGTATTACGATGATTTTCATATTATTACTTCTCATATAAAAATGAGGCAACCAATAGGTTGCCTTATAAATTAACTATCCATCACTTATTATAGTTTAAACTTGTTCAGTGTGAAGGCGTTGTTTTTTCTCTTTGGCAACGGCTTTTGCCAGATGGATATGATTCATAACATGCACCATCGCTTTAGCTGATGATTCAATGATATCCGTTGATAAACCTAAGCCGTGAAATCTTTGGCCTTTATAGGTCGCAACGATATCCACCTGACCCAGCGCATCTTTACCTTCACCTTTGGCATTGATGTGGTAGTCATCCATGCTGATCTCTAGCCCTGAAATACGCATTAAACATTGGTACGCCGCATCAATAGGACCATTCCCGGTTGCCGCTTCAACCACTTTTTTCTTATCGCCAATCTTCATCACAATCGTTGCTGTGGCAACCAGACCGGATCCTGACTGCACATTAATGCTTTCCATTTTATAATGCTGCGGATTGGTATTGACCGTATTAAAGAACATTAATGCTTCTAAATCATAATCGAATACCTGCCCCTTTTTATCTGCCAGTTCCAAAAAGCTGGTATATAACTGCTCCAGGTCATAATCACTATCACGGTAGCCTAATTCCTGCATACGGTGCTGGATAACATGGCGACCTGAACGGGACGTTAAGTTTAACTTGTTGGTTAAGATCCCGACACTTTCCGGCGTAATAATCTCATAGGTATTTTGTGCTTTAAGTACACCATCCTGGTGAATACCTGATGAATGTGAAAAGGCATTCGCACCAACAATCGCTTTGTTTGCCTGAATCGGCATATTACAAATTTGGCTGACCAGTTGGCTGGTACGAGAAATTTCAACTGGATTGATATTGGTGGAAAAGCCCAATTTCGCCCTACGCGTATGTAAAATCATTGCCACTTCTTCAAGTGAGCAGTTACCTGCACGTTCACCAATACCATTCATAGTACATTCAATTTGACGAGCACCATTTTCAACGGCGGTAATAGAGTTGGCAACAGACATACCCAAATCATCATGACAATGCACAGAGATAATCGCTTTATCAATATTTGGGACGCGATTAAACAGGGTTTTGATAATTCCGCCAAATTCACTTGGGTAGGTGTAGCCCACTGTGTCTGGAATATTAATGGTTGTTGCACCGGCTTTAATGGCCTCTTCGACCATACGGCATAAGTTATCGATTGGCGTACGACCGGCATCTTCGCAGGAAAACTCAACATCATCGGTATAGTTACGAGCATGTTTTACGGCATTGACGCCCATCTCTAATACCGCATCAAAGGATCGTTTTAATTTGCTTTCAACATGGATCGTCGAGGTCGAAATAAAGGTATGGATACGGAAAGCATCGGCCACCTTTAATGCTTGCCCTGCTGCATCAATATCTTTTTCCAAAGCGCGTGATAAAGCACAAACCCGGCTGTTTTTTATTTCACTGGCAATGGTTTTTACGGATTCGAAATCACCCGGTGATGAGATAGGGAATCCCACCTCCATCACGTCCACACCTAAACGTTCAAGGGCAAATGCGATCTGTAGCTTTTCTTTTACCGTAAGGCTCGCGCTTAATGCTTGTTCACCATCGCGTAATGTTGTATCGAAAATAATAACTTGATCTGACATAAGGAGTCCTTCTATTTAGTATTTCGGCTTATTTAGGTATAAATTTAGGTATAAAAAAACCCGTGCATGGCACGGGTTCTTGGTTTGTTTAACTGATTTTATTCAGATAACCGCCACCCGTACGCATCTAGCATAAGGAGTAAAGGCAGCAGGAGAGAACAAAAAGGTTGCATCAGTTAATCTCAAATAATTAGTTTATGACTGTTTATAAGTAAATTAATACCCTTTTTTATCGTATCCGTCAAGCTGTTATTAACAATAACTTTACAAATCATCAGCCGGGTTTTATTTATGCTGCGAAAGGCATAAGATAAATACCCACTCCTAAACCAGTAAAGGTAGAAAATGTCTGATTATAAAAAACCGGATCAACAAAGCTTACGTGAGCAATTGGACGAACTTCAATACCGGGTCACTCAGGAAGAAGCTACAGAGCCTGCTTTTAATAATACCTACTGGGATAACCAAGCAGTCGGCATTTATGTTGATATTGTATCAGGAGAGCCGCTGTTTAGTTCCTTGGATAAATTTGATGCGCACTGCGGGTGGCCGAGTTTTACTCAGCCTTTAGCACAAACAGAGCTTGTAGAAAAAACCGATAAGCAGCTGTTTGCCACGCGGACTGAAGTGCGCAGCCCGGTTGCGGATTCACATTTAGGGCATGTCTTTGATGATGGTCCTGCGCCAGGCGGCTTGCGTTATTGTATCAACTCCGCCTCACTGCGTTTTATTGCGCTTGAGGATATGGCGGATCAGGGGTATCAATCATTACTTTATCTTTTTGAT
>JBATHQ010000314.1:0-3241 GCA_049667005.1 Psychromonas sp. | reverse complement strand
AATGACGTAATTGAAGTGCACAGCCCTTATTCCGAGCTCAGGTTACTGAGTTAACTTCATAACGTTACTTGCCGCTTGCGAAGAACTACATCGGCAAACGGCAGCAACAGTATTACCCTTGACCCAGCTGTTTGCCCCACACATTGCCGATTAAACGCACATGCAGGGTTATCTCTTCACGGTCGTGATAAAGCTGCTTTGCCTGCAACTCATATTGAAGACCTTCGTTTTCGAACATATCGGTCAAAATTTTGATATCTTCCGACGCTTCCTGGTAACGTTGTTTCATCGGTAATTTAAGGTTAAAAATAGCCTCTTTACACCAACCATCGATCAACCATTGCGCCATCAGTTTGGCCACACGTCTGGGTTTCTCAATCATGTCACATACCAGCCAATCTATATTTTTACGCTCTGGTTCGTATTTAAAGCCATCAACCATATAATGCGTCACCTGCCCGGTATCCATCAGGCTTTGCGCCATGGCACCATTATCAATCGCGGTGACAAATAATCCGCGTCTGACAAGCTGGTAGGTCCAACCACCGGGACAAGCCCCTAAGTCGACAGCACGCATACCTGAATGCAACCTCTGCTCCTGCTCCTCGGCTGTCAGAAAAACCTGAATCGCCTCATCCAGCTTTAAAGTTGAACGGCTTGGTGCTTCACTCGGAGAACGTAAACGGGGGATCCCCATATAAAATTCACTGCGGTTAAAAGGCACAGAAAAACCGATATAGGCTGATTTATTATCTAAAAAACATAAATGATAACAAAGTTTACTGCGGTTCTCTTTGGCGGTAAGGCTATTCTGTTTTTTCAGTGCCTGACGCAGCGGCACTGTAAATTTACGGCAAAAAGTTAACAGTGGTTTGGTTTCATCACCTTCCGGAGTTTCAACATATAGATCTCCACCTAAAGGCATATTGCGCGTAATTTCTAAAATGGGAGTAATACGGTCATCCAGTGGTAAATCATCAATAAATGCTTTAACTGCAATCAACTGGCGTGAAAAAATCAGCTGTTTATAGTCAAGTTCTTTTAATAAATGCTCCACTTGCTGCGGATCGTAACATTGATAAAAAACATAACCGCTATTACGTTTTGTTTTTACAAAACCAAATACCTCTAACGCGGTTGCTTTATCCTGTACCTCATTGGCGCAGTCATTTTCGAAACCCGGACGACAATATAATAAAATTCCTAACATACTTACCTCTGGAGCAGATCCCCAAGATGTATGAGGGATCCGCCCATTATTCTAATAACTAAATGATAAAACCCGGCACTATCGACCACAACGGAGAATCTATTATTTTCTGTAGGTCAGCACGCTAACAGCCACTAAACACCATGCAATAATTAACAGCAGACCACCGATCGGCGTCAGCATTCCTAATATCTTTGTGCCGGTCATAACATACAGATACAAACTGCCACTGAACAAAAAAATCCCTAATACAAAGGCAATTTTGCTGGCGATTAAAAAAGAGCTGCTGATAAAAAAGGATAAGACACACACCACCAATAAAGCAATCGCATGAAAGAGCTGATAAGTAACCGCTAATTGAAAATATTCAATTTGCGCACTACTAGCCCAAGCAGAGAGCCCATGACTGGCGTAAGCGCCTAATGCAACGCCCGTTGCCCCTAATAAAGAGGCAATAATAAGGAACAGGCGTGTTACATTAGTAATGTTGATGGGATGATTAGGCATTATTCAGTATCAATAATTTCAAAACTTTTAGCTAACTCGTCCATCTGTTTCATCTGCGCAAGGAAAGGTTTTAATTTATTGAGCGGTAACGCACAAGGACCATCACATTTTGCATTGGCAGGATCCGGATGCGATTCCAGGAAAAGACCGGCAATGCTTTGTGACATACCGGCTAAACCAAGCTGCACAACTTGACTGCGACGACCATCTGCACTATCGCTACGTGCGCCTGGTTTTTGCAGAGAGTGAGTCACGTCAAAAATAACCGGATAACCCGTTTCTTTCATGGTGCTGAAACCCAGCATATCGACAACGAGGTTGTTATAACCAAAACAACTGCCACGTTCACAAAGAATAATTTTGTCATTGCCCGCTTCATTAAATTTGCTAATAATATGTTTCATTTCATGCGGCGCTAAAAACTGTGCTTTTTTGACATTAATAACCGCATTGGTTTCTGCCATCGCTTTAACCAGATCCGTTTGTCGGCTTAAAAATGCAGGTAATTGAATAACATCAACAACTTCTGCAACAGGTGCCGCCTGGTAAGGTTCATGTATGTCGGTAATAATTGGTACATTAAAGGTATTTTTGATCTCTTCAAAAATACGTAAACCCTCTTCAAGACCAGGTCCACGGTAACTATTAATTGACGAACGATTAGCTTTGTCAAATGAGGCTTTAAAAATATAAGGAATATTTAAAGCCGATGTCGCTTCGACATAGGTTTCAACAATTTGCATTGCCAAGTCACGTGATTCAAGCACATTCATCCCACCAAACAGTACAAATGGACGCTCATTACCAACTTCGATATTACCTACTTTTATTATTTTCTGGTTCATTTTTTGCTCACTATATTAATATAATTAATGGATAACCAGCGTGTTGCTATCCAGCTCTATCTGTCTAATTTGTCGTCTTAACAGACCAACGATCGGGTCTTGCGGACACTGCTCAATAAAAAATTGAAAATCTGATCGCGCTAAATTAAAGCAATCAAGTTGCTGAAATAAAAAACCGCGATCTCTCACTTCAAAGGCATCATCAGGATCAATACGCAATAAAATATCACAGCAAAGTAATGCCTGCACAAGTGAATCTTCTTGGATATAAGCCGCTTTAATGACATTAATTAAACGCATAATAATGGTTTTATGATCATCAGCTTCGAGCATCTTAGAAGCTAAACGGACATGATTACCTAATTGACCGCGCAGTTTCAGCTCGAGCATATGCCTTGAAGTAACTTCTCCGGTAAAGGGATCAACAAATAGGGTCTCATCGGGTAAAGTGATACGCACAATGAAACCACTCGGAAAACACAGCCCCTGCGCAGTAAAACCGCTCTCTTTTAAAAAATCGAGCAGTAACAGACCTAAACTGATTGGGATCCCTTTACGACGCAATAATACAGTAGATATCAGTGCATTTTCTAATTTGAAGAATGCCTGCCAATCTCCCTGATAAGCCTGCTGCTGATATAAATAATCAAGTAATTTAAGCAGTTTAGCTTTATCAGGC
>JBATHQ010000313.1:0-15268 GCA_049667005.1 Psychromonas sp. | reverse complement strand
TTGTTAGTATGGATTTATGCTATATCTATCAGTGATACTTTAGGGGAAGGTGCATTTATAATGAGTCTTTCGATGTTGCTTGTTCCCTTGGTTTCCTGGCCCGTATTCGGCATTAAACCGGCTCGTTCCTTTTGGATGTCGCTGCCTTTTGCTCTCGTTGGATTGATCCTCCTATCACTATCAGGAGGCTGGCATCAGTCAGCAAGTCAGGTTTGGTTTTTTCTTGCGGCCATACTGTTGGCCCTGCAGTTCAATCTTAATAGTCATTACGCACAACGTATCCCAACCTTATTGTTAACCTGTATTCAACTGTTCTGTATCGGTATTATGGGGCTATTAGTTTCACTGGTTGTGGAGCACTGGCCAGATATCATTGAGGTGGATATCTGGGTGTGGTTTGCCGAGAGTGTGGTCATTGCTACCTGTCTCCGCTTTGTTTTGCAAATATCAGGACAGAAGCAAACAAGTGCGGAAAATGCGGCCATTATTATGGTGCTGGAGCCAGTGTGGACAGTGTTTCTAAGTATGCTTTGGTATGGGGAACAAATGCCATTTCAAAAAATATTAGGATGCATGCTAATTTTGTTTTCACTTTTTTTATATCGCGGTTGGAATAAATTGCAAGTTGCATTTTCGGGAGGCCGTTAACTGTTTATATTGCACTGCTCAGTTAATTCTTTATCTATAGAAGACAACCTATCAATATTTACACCAAATACTCAATGATATGGTTGCAAAACAAACAGGAAATTTAAAATGGCTTTCAAGGAAAGTGTACAACTTAATAAGGATTAAAATGATAACACTTGATGAATATATTATTAAAAACCAATATGAATATCCTGATACAACAGGTGAATTGACCACCCTTCTAGGTGCTATCCAATTAGCAACAAAAGTTGTAAACCGAGAAATTAATAAAGCAGGGTTAGTTGATATTATCGGTACAACAGGCATCGAAAATGTGCAGGGTGAAATACAACAAAAAATGGATTTATTTGCCAATGAAAAGTTTAAAACAGCATTGGAAGCTCGTGGTGAAGTCTGTGGTATTGCTTCAGAAGAAGACGAAAAAGAGATCACATTTAATACCCAACGCGGTAATAACAGTAAATATGTTGTACTAATGGATCCGCTGGACGGCTCTTCTAATATTGATGTGAATGTCTCTGTCGGTACCATTTTTTCCATTTATCGTCGCGTTAGTCTTTTGGGACAACCTGCAGAATTAAAAGACTTTTTACAACCAGGAAATCGTCAAGTGGCAGCGGGTTATATTGTCTTCGGCTCTTCAACAATGCTAGTTTATACAAACGGTAATGGCGTGCACGGCTTCACATGTGATCCATCACTCGGTGTATTTTACCTTTCGCATGAAAATATTAAAATCCCGAAGGGTGGTTCAATCTACTCAATCAATGAAGGTAATTATCTTAAATTTCCTGAAGGGGTGAAAAAATACCTAAAATTCTGTCAGGCAATAGACGCGCCATCAAAGCGTCCTTATACCTCCCGTTATATTGGTTCACTTGCACCGGATGTTCATCGTAATTTATTAAAAGGCGGTATTTACATGTACCCGTCAACAGCTTCAGCAGCAAAAGGGAAGCTGAGATTACTGTATGAATGTAATCCGATAGCATTTCTAGTTGAACAAGCCGGCGGCAAAGCCAGCGATGGTTTTAAGCGAATTATGGATATTGAGCCAAGTGAAATACATCAACGTGTACCACTATTCTGCGGAAGCACTGATATGGTCGAAGATGTAGAATCCATGATGAGAAAACACTCGGCAGAGTGTGAATAAATTGATTATCCCCATTTATGCCCAAGGAGTGCAGCTCAACTCCTTGGCCTCAAATCAAGAATAATTTACCAGTGTAATGATTATCACCATCAAACATTAGTAATAAAAAATATAATATTTGAACATACCAAACTTCCGCTAACAGTTTGGTTTTTTAAGCGGTCATCTAATTACTCAAGCTAAAACAGAAAGATTATGCAGGTATTCGAGTACAGTAACGGGCGGCGGCGATGAAAACACCACCCATGCAAAGACTTCTAAGTATGTCTAAAGCTTAGGGGTAATCAGGAAACTTTTTAAGAGAGTAGCATCGACTTAATTTCTACTTGTAATGCTATTTTTGCTTCTTCTACTTGATCTTGCATTTTCGCTTCATATTGAATGAGCAGTCCGCTAGTTAAATCCTCGATGAGCTCGTTTTTTATTACTTCCAACTCTGCGTGATAATCGTTTGTTACCTTGCTTTTCATTTTTTCAATTTCAGCTTTCTGTAATTCTTTCGGCTTATGGTATTTAATTTCGATAATACCAGGTAAGGCATTGCTGCCATATTCAACAAACGTATACCCCTCTTTAGATTTCTGAATACAATCCATTAATGCTAGATGTAGGTTTTTGCTATGGATAATGACTTGGTTCAATTTAGGAGATGATGAGTATATTTCATCTACAGCAGACAACCTCTTATCTAATTTTTCTTGGTTTAATTCATATAAATTGAAATGGTCTTGCAGGTGTTTTTGTAATTTTGGAGATTGCTTAATTTTTACGGGCATTTATTTACCTTGTTTTGTCGAAGGTCGGGGCAGTGCTTTTGGGATATGTATATAAAATCCAGATCTTGATGGCAGTGTCTTTCTATTTCCCGCGAACTGAAGACACCATGATTGTGCGCATAAATCAGAATTGAAACAATTAATTTCTGATGATAGGCATGTTGCCCGAGATGATGATATTTATACTTTGGCGATGAGATATATTATACCCTTAAAGGATTGATTGAACTCTATGGGAGGTGTTTTAATTTTCGAGATGATGGCATATTGGATTTTATTGCTGAATACTTATTATACTAGAAGCCTATTCTCGGTCAGGCTCCTAGTGGTGTACTGTAGTAGTAGACCACTTCACTGATTCATGGTCTGATGTTAAATGAAAAAAGCATAGCCTATACAAGCTATGCTTTACATTTAAAATAGTTAAACAACGCCCATCGTTGCAAAGATCAAGGTGATACCAGTAGCAACAACCGGAATGGCCAGAGTACAAACAAAAATATCTTTGTATGAATCTCTATGAGTCATCCCACAAATAGCCAGAAGCGTGATCACTGCGCCATTGTGTGGCAAAGAATCCAGCCCCCCACAAGCAATGGAGGCAATTCTGTGCAGTGTTTCCAAACTGATACCTAAATCGTTCGCTTGCTGAATGTAGATCGAACCTAACGCATCAAGGGCAATACTTAAACCGCCCGATGCCGAACCTGTGATACCAGCCAGCAAACTTGTAGACATCGCAAAAGAAAGCAATGGTGTACCAGGAATTGACAGAATCATCTCTTTAACGAGTTCAAAGGATCCCAAAGACTTAATCACGTTACCAAAGCCTACCGCGGCTGCGGTGTTCATGATTGGCATGATCGAACTTTCGCTACCTTGGTTAATCGCCTCTCTAAGGTTAGGCATATACTTATAGAAGAGAACTATTGCAGCAATAATCGCTGTAATCAAAGCAATGATTAGGCTCCACATGCCTTTAACTTTCTGCAACGTAACGCCATAATCTGCCAGATAGCTAGCGTCAACATTCGGATAGTAGAAAGTGACAATTATAAAATTCAAAGCCAACACGATAACAATCGGGATAAAAGCCAAAATAGCAGGAGGGGTATTTGAATAATCTACTTTATCATCCGCCTTAGCATCGAAATGATTCCCGTAACCTTCACCATTGGCTCGAGCAATATGCTCACGTCGTTTTAGCCATACCATACCCAAGCCAAACATTACCGCCGTAGCTATGAGACCTAAAACAGGAGCCGCATAAGCTGTCGTACCGAAAAATGGCATAGCAATGGTATTTTGAATCTGTGGAGAGCCAGGAAGAGCCGTCATCGTAAAGGTGAAAGAGCCTAAAGCAATGGTTCCTGGGATCAAACGTTTCGGTAGGTCATTGTCGCGGAATATCTGTGCAGCGATAGGATAAACCGCAAATACCACCACAAACATTGATACGCCACCGTAGGTTAATACCGATACAGCGAGCACAACAGCTAAGATTGCGTTATTAGAGCCAACCTTTTCTGTAATCACCTTGGCGATACTTTTTGCCGCACCGGAAACATCCATTATTTTACCGAATACAGCACCAAGTATAAATGCAGGAAAGTACAACTTAACGTAGTTCGCCGCACTGAACATAAAGACTTCCGTATAACTGGCCATCATATGACTACCAGAAGAGAACAGCGCCGCAACTAAGGCTAGTATCGGCGCCAGCCAAATAACAGACATTCCTTTATAAGCAAGGTACATTAGCAACACTAATGAGAGCAATATTCCAAATATTCCAAGATCCACAGCGAACTCCAATTAAACAATAGGTATAGGTTTTACAGGGTTATCAAGTCAAAAATAGATTTCACAACACCACCTATATTGAAACATTTATTTCACCTTGTGAAAAGCGCAATCTGCTTGTTTTGAAATTTTTATTTCACTAATTGTGATGCGATACTTATTTATGTTGTTTTTGGTTTGTTCCTATTTCTTCTTTTCTGTAGAGTGGTTAAACATATTTATTGCTTTTATACAATGAGTTATGTTTGTGTTTTTACTAAAATACAATGAAATTAAAAACTTATGTTTAAACCTAATTTATGAAATATTTGTTTCGAAGTTTATATTTTTCGGTTAAACTGGTTTATGACGTGAGTTTTCTTCCGTAAAATAATTTAAAATGAGGGGATGGTAATGAGCACACGAATCGTATTACCAAGAATTATGCATGTAGGGAAGGGAGCTTCCTTACAAATTGCTGAGACAATGAAAACACTACAAGTCAGCCGACCACTGATTATTACAGATAAGATGATGGTTGAACTAGGTTATGTCAAACGAATCCAACAAGCTTTGCTTGAAGCAAAGATTGAAGCCTCCGTATTTTCAGACACGATACCTGAACCGACGGTTAACTCTATCGATGCGGGAGTAAGGATGGTTAGTGAAGGTGGCTTTGACTCAATTATCGCCATAGGCGGTGGTAGCCCAATTGACAGTGCAAAAGCTATTTCTATTGTCGGTAAGTTTGGCGGAGAAGTGAGCGACTACAAATTCCCCCGAGATGTCTCTGAGAATGGCTTGCCTATTATTGCTATTCCAACGACAGCCGGCACGGGTTCTGAAGTAACACGCTTTACTGTGATCACCGACGACTTAAAAGATGAGAAAATGCTCTGCTCCGGCCTAGGCTTCATGCCAATTGCTGCGCTGGTCGACTATGAATTGACGCTATCTCTACCTCCGAGAGTAACCGCTGACTGTGGCCTAGATGCACTAACTCACGCTATTGAAGCCTATGTGAGCAAGAAGGCAAACGCTTTCTCTGATGCGCAAGCGCTAGCGGCTATGAGTATGATTGGATTAAACATTCGCCAAGCATATGACAATCCGAAAAACGAGTCCGCCCGCGAAGCTATGATGTTAGGCTCCACGCTGGCAGGGGTCGCTTTTTCTAACGCTTCTGTCGCGTTAGTACACGGTATGAGCCGCCCTATTGGTGCTTTTTTCCATGTGCCACACGGTTTATCCAATGCAATGTTGCTGCCAGCTATCACGGAGTTTTCTATCCCTGCAGCGACAGATCGGTATGCTGCATGTTCGAAAGCCATTGGTGTTGCTAACTTTTCTGACAGTCAGCAAAGTGCTTGTCAAAAACTGCTCGAAGAACTGCACGCACTGAATGAATATCTGTCCGTCCCATCCCCTGCGGATTTCGGTATCGACAGGGAAGAGTACTTCAGGCTGATGCCAACCATGGCCCAACAGGCGCTAGATTCAGGATCACCATTAAATAATCCGAAGATTCCGACTGTAGAAGAGATGATATCGCTTTATACCAAGGTGTGGGAAGCAGGCAAAAAGTAGCCAACTACATCACAACCCCAAAAAAAGCCACCATTCATGGTGGTTTTTCCCTAAAAAAAATATGACCTATGGAATATCCAGAAAGTTTACAGAAGCTAGAAGAAAAGATCTATGCTCGATACGAGACACTAAGCGAACGATTACAGCAAGTTGCAAAGTATGCCTTAGAGAATAAAAATAGTATCGCCTTTAATACTATCGTCGTGATAGCACAGGAAGCTGATGTTCCGCCTTCGACCCTAATCCGTTTTGCTAAAACATTCGGATATCAAGGTTTTAACAACATCAGAAACGTCTTTCGCACCAGTCTGTTAAGTGATACGCCCAACTATCAAGACAGGCTCCGGCTTGCTAAAAAGCTGGACAGAAAGAAAGGGCTTCGAGAGTCCCCCGCTAAACTACTACATGAATTCGCTTTTGCTAGTAGTCGGTCGCTGCTGGATTTAATGGATAATATCTCAGAGCAGGACCTCAATAAAGCGCTAGATATGCTCACTGACGCTCAAAATATTTTTGTCATTGGCCTTGGTCGTTCCTTTGGATTAGCCTCCTACTTTAACTACTCGCTCAATCACCTCAACCTATCCAGCCACCTAGTAAACGGTTTAGGAAGTATGCAGGTAGAACAACTAGAAATGATGGCCGAAGGTGATGTACTCATTGCGATAAGCTTTTCGCCTTACACTCCGGAAACCCTGGTTGCCTGTGAAATGGCCGCATCAAAAGGAGCAAGGCTGCTCCTTATTACCGATCACTATATTAGCCCTATAGCAACACTTAGCGACACCTGCTTGGTCGTAAAAGAAGTGCCTGTAAAAGACGCATTTCGTACCTTATCAGCGACACAGTGCCTAATCCAGTCACTCTGTGTTTCACTTATTTATCAAGAGCAGGCGAACTCAAATTAAACTTACTGCTCATAGCAGTAATCACAATATCAACTTATTAATCTTTAGTTAATTTGCGCGTTTCTGCCTCTCAGTAAAGGGAGTCGCTGTCCATGAGAAACATGGTTAGCAAAAGGAAGACTACATCAAGTTATATTTGAATATACGGGAATTGATTAAAAAGCAAATCTAAGATCACTGTGTTCGAAGCAAATAAAATTTGAACGACACAACATACAAGATCACTCCATACCAAGAACAATGTTATCAGACACACTATTGCTGGGTAGCAGTTAATGCAAAACAGCGGAAGAATTTATAATAAGACAAGGTACAGAATGACCTTTGAAGTGATCTTTTTTACAAAAAGGCGAACAGGGCTGTCCATGGCGAGATTTACCTGCGGAATTTGGTAATTGGAGTACTGTATTTCGACGCTTTGATTTGTGACCTAACCTGCTATTTTGAATTTTTTTCAGATAAATTTACAGAAATGCTACCGCCAATACAAAAACATTTATTTCATTGCAAAATAAAATGAAATAAACATTTCCAGGTGTTAAAGTCAGTACAGCTTAAAAACATTGCTAAAAACAAATAGATTACAAAATATCAAATCTAAGGAGATCATATGTACAATATTGCATTATTTGGCGCAGGTAGAATCGGCCAAGTTCACTCAGTAAACATTGCTGCCCACAAAGATACGAACCTGTATTCCGTTAGCGACCCTTTTGCTGAGAACGCTCAAAAAATAGCCGAAAAATATAACGCAAAAATTCAAACAATAGAAGAAGCGCTTGCTGATGAAAATGTTGATGGTGTACTCATTGCTTCAGCAACGGATACTCATGCCGACCTTATCTCACTTGCTGCGAAGGCGGGTAAGGCTATTTTCTGTGAGAAGCCTGTTCATCTTGATATCGAGCGGGTAAAAGAGTGTCGTAAAATTGTTGATGACAATAAAGTTCCTCTTTTCGTGGGTTTTAACCGTCGTTACGACCCACAATTTCGTAAAGTCCGTGAGATGTTGAGCGCTGGTAGTATCGGTAAAGCTGAATCTCTAATCATCATTTCTCGAGATCCTTCGCCACCGCCTGCAGAATACGTGAAAGTGTCTGGCGGTATGTTCCGTGATATGACAATCCACGACTTTGATATGGCTCGTTATATTATGGGGGAAGATCCTGTCTCTATTTTCGCTCAAGGCAGCAACCTGGTTGACCCTGCAATTGGTGACGCGGGTGATATTGATACTGCATTTATAGTGATGGAATTCCCATCTGGCGCGCTAGCCACTATTTCTAACACCCGTCGCTCCGGGTATGGGTATGACCAGCGTTTAGAGCTGCACGGCGAAAAAGGCCTATTGCAAGCACACAACATGAAAGAGAGCTTGGTAGAGCATTGCGGGGAAGATGGCTGTACAACTTCTAAACCGCACCCTTTCTTTTTAGAACGTTATGAAGCTGCATATATCGCCGAATGGGAACATTTTGTTGATATTCTCGCTGGTCGCGCTGTGCCAGAATGTGACGGTTACGATGGTGAACAAGCCTTGCTTATGGCAGATAAAGCGCTTGAATCACTACGAACAGGTAAAAAGGTTCATTTCGGACCGGTAACAGAGTTCACTGCTAATAAACGCCAAATTGTATAGTGTTTATCTTACTTTAATAAAAATCCAATAACTTCTTCAATGCTGCATTTATGTGTGGCATTGAAGAGCGTTTATAAGCAAAGATTGGGAGGTCCCATGCTCGCTTTATTTTCATTTATTGCTTTTACCTTGTTTGTTGCAGGGTTTGCATATTACAAAACTCGCGCAGCGCACTTAGAAGAGTCTTCTGAAGGTTATTTCCTTGGCGGACGTTCACTCACAGGTGTTTATATCGGTGGCTCTATGTTACTGATGAATATGTCCACAGAGCACCTTGTGGGTCTAAATGGTCTTGCTTTCCGTACCGGCTTTATTGTTATGGCCTGGGAAGTGATGGCTGCATTAACTATCGTACTTTTTGCGATGTACTTCTTACCACGTTACCTCAAACTAGGGATCTCAACCATCCCTGAATATTTGGAAAAACGTTTTGATAAGCAAACACTTACCATAACTTCTATTCTTTTTCTATGTATGTATGTGATTTCACTTTTGCCTATCGTTCTTTACACAGGTGCTCTCGCACTAGAAAGCTTGTTTGATGTTTCAAGTGTGTTCGCAATCGATAAATCCACAGCAATGTGGTTCATGGTTTGGGGTATTGGTGCTTTAGGTGCTATCTACGCCGTGTTTGGTGGTATTAAAGCTATCGCTGCAGCCGATTTAATAAACGGTATTGGTCTTATTACTGGTGGCCTGATGGTGACTGGTTTTTCTCTTGCTTATGTCGGTGGTGGTGACATCTGGGGCGGGATGGTTGAAGTTTATACAGCCAATCCAGAGAAGTTTAACTCCATTGGTGAAAGTGACTCTCTCGTGCCTTTCGCTACGTTGTTCACCGGACTTATCGTGTCTAATATGTTCTTCTGGTGTTGTAACCAGTCCATAGTGCAAAAAGCGCTAGGAGCTAAAAACTTAGCAGAAGGACAGAAAGGTGTGCTACTGTGTGCCTTTTTCAAACTGATGATCCCATTAATCATCATTCTTCCTGGTATCGTTGCATTCCACATATTCAGTGGTCAAATCGATAATCCAGACATGGCATATCCTAACTTGGTACATCTGGTTTTACCTAAAGTACTCGTCGGTTTCTTTGCCGCTGTTGTTGTAGGTGCTGTCTTCTCAACCTTTAGTGGTGGCCTGAGCTCTTCAGTTACGCTATTTACGGTTAACATCTATAAGAAAACGTTAAAACCAGCTGCCACTGAATTAGACTGTGTACGCGTTGGTAAACTGCTAGGTATGGGATTAGCAATTGTATCGATGGTGGTTGCACCACTCGTAGCCAATGCGCCTGATGGTCTCTTCTATCTGATTCAGCAGTTGCAAGGTATCTTTAACTCGCCTATTTTGAGTGTTGTTCTGGTTGGTTTGCTAACCAAACATGTACCCGCTATTGCCGCTAAACTAGGCTTAATCTTTGGTATGTCTGCGTACATTCTGTTCAACTTCGTGATAAAAGTAGATATTCACTTCTTCCACTTAGTTGGTCTGTTATTTGTAGGTAATGTTATCTTTATGTTGATTGTAGGTCATTTTTACCCGCAAGAAGATCATGTAGATACATACACCGAACAAGTAGATATCACGCCATGGTCGCTAGGTACAGCAGCTGCGTCACTTATTTGTCTGGCGTCAGTATCTATGTATATCTTCTTGGCTCAAGGTGTTCCTGGCTGGCTGATGTTTATATACTATATCGGCGCTAGTGGTGTTCTTGGCTATGTATTTTGGTCTATTACTAGAGAGCTGATGCGAGCTTCTAAAGCAAAAGCAGCAAGACTAGTTTCAGAAGAGATGCAAGTATCAGAAGAAACACAAGCATAACCATACAATTCTCCTGATGAAAGTCAGGAGGATTTTTTATATGTGAAGGAAGCATGGAACAGTCATTATTACCGAATATCTATAGTTTTCTATCGACAGTTAGTCCTTTTACGCACATTTCCAGTGACGAACTCAACGCGTTAGCGGCTAAAATAGATATCCTGTACTTAGCAAAAGGAAAGTCTTTATCAACAGATAAGGTTATCGGACAAGGACTCTATATTGTTAGGTTAGGTGCAGTCGAGCAGTATAACTTGGATCAAACGCTAAGAGCCCGATTGGGGGATGGCGACATTTTTGGATTCAGCCACCTAAATCGAAAAGATACATACACCTATACTGTTAAAGCCATAGAAAACACTTTACTTTACCGAGTTCCCAAAAACGTACTGACTCAACTCATTCAAGCTACCCCTACTTTAGAAGATTACTTTTCCGAACAAGAGTCTGTTCGACTAGCAAAATCAACATCATTAATGACCATTGGGGAAGAATCAATTTACCTGCGTCCTGTTGATTCAGTGATGAATATCCATATAGCCGAAGTTTCCAAAAAGACATCCATTTATGAAGCTGCGAAGATAATGGTGAGCCGCCAGCGCTCCAGTGCACTCGTGATGGATAAAGGTCAGCTACTCGGCATTATTACTGATCGCGATATGACCAAGAGAGTCATTGCAGAGGGCATCGATATACATCGTCCTGTGTCAGACATAATGACCAGCAAGCCTCAGACGATCAAAAGTGGTACATCCATGCTTGATGCCATAGAAATAATGATGCAGCACAATGTTAAAAGTCTACCCATTGTAGACGACAATCATGTAAAAGGCATAGTCACCGCTACTAGTTTAATAGAGCGTAGTCAGGTGCAGGCGGTTTTCTTAATAAGCCGAATTTACCGGAAAAAATCCCTCACCGAATTAATCGCGCTGACACCTCAACGTGATGATGTATTTAAAACGCTTGTAGAAACCCGAACGCATCCTCGAGCAATTCAACATATGATGACGTTGATTGCTGATGCTTTTAATAAACGTCTATTACAATTGGCGGAAGAGGAACTCGGTCCCCCTCCCATAAAATATGCATGGTTCGTGGCTGGTTCACAGGCTCGCTTTGAGACGCACAATCTTTCCGATCAGGATAATGGCATTATCTTGCAGCGAAAAGCTTCAAAGCAAGAAAACGAATATTTTGAAAAACTGTCTAAGTTCGTTTGTCATGGGCTCGACAAGTGTGAATATGCGCTTTGCACTGGTTATATGATGGCCACAAACCCTCGCTGGTGTGTAGATCTCAATACTTGGCTGGCGCATTTTAGAACTTGGATCATCACCCCTGAATCAGAAGCATTGCTCAATGCTAGTGTGTTTTTTGACATTAGACCGCTCTATGGAGAAATAGAGCTTGCTGAAAACCTTAAAGACCAGATAAAAAATGACCTGAAAGGTAATAGTCGGTTTATATCTATTATGTTGGCTAACTCGCTTAGAATTACACCGCCACTCGGGATATTCAGGCAGTTTGTCTTCGAAAAAAGTGGCGAGAATAGAAAAGAGTTCAATATAAAAAGACACGCTGTTAATCTATTGGTTGAGTTGGCGCGTATCTACGCAATCGCCTCTGGAAGTACAGAGTCTCTCATGGACAAGCGGCTACAAGCCTCTGTTGAGTCAGGGCTACTAAGTGAAGAAGGCTGTAGAGAGATTCAAGAGGCTTTCGATTTTATTAATCAGGTTCGCTTTACCCATCAATCGACAGCCACTGAACAGAATAAACAGCAGAGCAACAACATTGCACCAGAATCGTTAACACAATTTGAAAAAAATCACCTCAAAGATGCATTCAGAATCATAACGAGATATCAAGACGCAGCTGAACAACTTTTTAAATCTTCGGGAATGCTACGATGATAAAACATCTATTACGATCATCTCATCCCTTAGAAAAGTTAGAAAAACAACGGAAAAAATTTTTAAAAAGAGAGGATATAGCCCCCCATATACTCCCATACTTCAAAAACCCGATCCCTAAAAGCAATACAAATATTGATGAGCTATCTTTTGTTATCATAGATTTTGAAACTACAGGTTTAGACCCTACGGGTGATGAAATACTCTCAGTAGGATTAATCGAATTAAAAAATCAGATATTATCACTTTCAACAGCAGAGCATTATTACCTATTAACGACAGAAAACATAAAACCAGAAACAGCTGTCATTAATCATATAGTTCCAGAAACGTTAAGTGGTGGGTTAAATAAAGCACAGTTTATTGAAAAAATATTATCTTCATTGAAAGATAGAGTTGTGGTTGCGCATTGCTCTACGATAGAAAAAAAGTTCTTAGAAAAAGCGTTAAACTTACCTCATGGCGTACACTTGCCCATTGTGTGGATCGATACGCTGGTTTTAGAAAGCTCGCTATTCATCAATAAAAATAATTTTCTCCCTGACTACAGGTTATGCACAATACGGGAACGTAAAGGGCTTCCGTCCTACTTGGCGCACAATGCATTGGCGGACGCTGTTGCAACAGGGGAGCTGCTCCTAGTGTTGATTCAGGATATTTTCTCAAATAAAAACCATACCATAGGAGATCTTTTTGTAAGATCTAAATTTGGCAAGTAACAGTTATTAGAGAACATATTGTTTTAATGACTTTCAAAAAAAATATTAACCAATATGACGCGACAGCGGATATGCTCTCTTTAAAATTGAAACACCGTTATCTAGAGTAACAAATTCGAATGCACAAGCGTATTTCTTTTGGAAAGCTTTCTTTATTTTAGGGCCGGTTCACCAATCTGAGGAAAAAGAATCATAAGTATAAGCAATCCGTTTATCCGCTGTTGCCGGCATTTAAATTATTGCGGAAAGAGCAATGACAGAAAGAATTTTTGCACTACGCACTCCATATCTAGTATTCGGATATAGGAGAAGAGACTCATCATATAAATATTGATAGCTTAACTCCTGTGCCATTATTATCTGATACAGGTATTCGAATCGAGCAATGGCTAGTCGTATATCGGGTGCAATGTATTGAATGCTGCCTGACAAAAATCCCCTGGATCGTTAAAACGCCGATTTTGATTAAGTGCTGATATAGCAGCCATTTCTTGGTCAGATAATTCAAAATCAAATAACGCGATATTTTCTTTTAGTCGTTCCAATTTGGTACTTTTAGGAATGATTGTACATCCGCGTTGAATGTTCCAACGCAATACAACTTGTGCGGGTGTTTTTTTAAGACGCTCTGCAGCCGCTTGTACAACGCTTTGTTCTAATACTGTTTCATTTTCACCCGCCATATCTAATTCTAAATATGACAAAGCACCTAAAGGAGAGAAAGCAATAACATCTACATCATAATTTTTACACATCGCAATTAAGCGTTCTTGCGTGTTATAAGGATGCGATTCAATTTGCAAAACAGACGGTTTAATACGCGAATAACTCATTAAATCATGCATTAGTGCCGAATTATAATTACAAACACCAATTTCTTTTACTAATTTTTCATCTACAAGTTTTTCCATTGCCTGCCAAGTTTGCTGAAGCGGAACAGGAGCAAGGCTCATAGCAGGAGATTCATCAGCAGGGTTAAATAACCATCCCGGTGGGTATCGTTCTGCAAACGGTATAAAAGCTTGTGCAATAGGGAAATGAATCAGGTATAAATCAAGATAATCTAACCCCAAGTCTTCAAGCGACTTCTCTACTGCGGGTTTTACATGCTCAGGTGCATGGTACGTATTCCATAGCTTAGAGGTTATCCATAGATCTTCACGTGTACATAAACCGTCTTTGAGTGCCTTGGCGATGCCTTGCCCTACCTCTTTTTCATTGCCGTAATCACAAGCACTATCTAAATGTCGATAACCCGCGGCAATTGCATCATACACAGTTTGTGCACAATCCTCGTTTGCAATTTTCCATAACCCTAAACCAACTTTCGGCATGGCTGAAATAGACATGACACCTCCTTAAAAATTTATTTATAATGCTCCTGCCGTGGCAACAAGAGTAAACAACATATTGTTTTTTTTTAAATTAAAAGAAAACGTTGTTTAATAGACTTGCCATCAATAACTGCTAAGCAACTATTCTTTTTTCGAGCAACGGCTTAATATTATCAAGCTGATCATGATGCTCTTCAATGCAAGCTTGCAAACAAGCTTTCATTTTCAGTTTATGCGGTTCTAGCGTGTTTATTCTCATAGATAGAACTGTTAACCCACTCGTGATCTTTTTCCCAAGTAAACTGCCACTTTCTCGATGGGCCAGCCATCACGTTTAAGTAATAGCTGTTGTAACCAGCGATAGTCGCTACAGGGTGATAACCTTTAGGGGCTTTGACCACATCTTTATTGTAGACAGCCATTGACTCATCCAATGAGCGATCCTCTGTATAGATGCGTTGCATACAGAAGCCCTGGGAGGGATCGAGCCGATGGTAGTAAGTCTCTTCCAGATAAGTCTCGTGTGGTTCATTTGATTCATCGTGCTTATGGCTCGGATAAGAACTAGTGCAGCCTTCGTCTGTGTATACTTCAACGACTAACAGGCTATCTGCGGCGGCATAATCTGGAAGAATATTGTGTACATAACGTTTGTTGTGTCCATGGCCACGAGCTTCAGCATCAATACTTGTTGGGTCAATGAGGCGGGTAGGATAGGTTCCTTTTCCTGGTGCTTTACATACCGCAAGTTCAAGTTTGGTTAAGGCTTCAACCTCACAATTTTCAGTAGGAGAAACATAAACCGCATAAGGCTTTTTACGCTCAAACGGATCCATACGATCACCAATGTTTTCGAAGCTAACTGAGTCAGTTTTCACTGTCGCTTTCCCAGCAACCAGTACCAGACACATTTCTAGCTCAGAGCTTGGAAGGCTTAGTATCTGCCCCGCGTCCAATTCATAAACTTCAAATC
>JBATHQ010000312.1:0-6177 GCA_049667005.1 Psychromonas sp. | reverse complement strand
CTTAACTTATACCATTTAATAAAACGGATCTATTATGCTCGAAAAAATATTTAAATTAAGCGAACACGGAACCTCAGTGAAAACTGAAATTGTTGCGGGTATCACTACCTTTTTAACCATGGCTTATATCATTTTTGTTAATCCGCAAATGCTATCTGCCGCCGGCATGGACTCGGGCTCGGTCTTCGTGGCAACTTGTTTAGCCGCAGCCGTCGGCTGTTTTATTATGGGCTTTTATGCTAATTACCCTGTCGCACTTGCACCGGGAATGGGTCTGAATGCCTTTTTCTCTTTTGTTGTTGTCGGCCATATGGGTTACTCATGGCAGATTGCCTTAGGTGCGGTATTTTTATCGGGTATCTGCTTCACCCTGTTAAGCCTGTTTAAAATTCGCGAATGGATTATAAATTCGATCCCTTTGCCGATGCGTAAAGGTATTGCGGCAGGTATTGGTTTATTCCTGGCGCTTATTGCGCTGAAAAATGCAGGTATTGTTATCTCTAACCCGCCGACGCTTATCGCGCTGGGTGATATGCATGCGTTGCCTGCAATTCTTGCCTGCGCGGGGTTCTTTTTAACCATCGCACTGGCCCATTACCGTGTTAAAGGCGGCGTTATGTACGCTATTTTAGCGGTAACTTTGATCGGCTTTTTATTCGGCGATGTAAAATATAACGGTCTTATGTCAATGCCACCAAGCATTGCCCCTACCTTCCTGCAGATGGATATTGCCGGTGCATTTAATGTCGGCATGATCAGTGTTGTTTTTGCTTTCCTGTTTGTTGATCTGTTTGATACCTCAGGCACATTAATTGCAGTTGCAGACAAGGGCAATCTATTGGATAAAGACGGTAACTTGCCGCGTTTAAATCGCGCTTTATTAGCGGATAGTGGTGCATCAATCGCCGGTTCAATGCTGGGGACGTCGACAACAACCAGCTATATTGAAAGTATTGCAGGTGTTGCTGAAGGCGGCCGTACCGGTTTAACGGCGGTAATGGTCGGTATTTTATTTTTATTGGCGTTATTCTTTGCACCGTTAGCGGGAATGATCCCAGCTTATGCGACAACTGGCGCGTTATTATATGTTGCAGTATTAATGGTTGGCGGTCTGAAAACCATTAATTGGGATGATATTACAGAAGCGGCCCCTGTTGTTGTTGTTGCCCTGATGATGCCATTAACTTTCTCTATCGCTAACGGTATCTCACTTGGCTTTATTGCTTATGCGATCATTAACGTGCTGAGCGGTAAAGCGAAACAGTTGAGCGCAAGCGTTTGGTTCTTAGCGGCACTGTTCCTGTTAAAAATGATCTTCTTTCCGGGCGGTTAATAAACTGCCTAGATCTTTAAAATTAAGCCAAACTACGTTGTGAGCTTGATTTAAAAAAACATATAAAAGGCGATTCATGAAAATGGATCGCTTTTTTTCTTTTCAACGCCTGAATAAACAACGCTGCTAAATGACGCATTCGTATGGCAACAACAACTCTTTTAAAGAATGCGGATGTAATATTTCCGGCTGTGGAATAGTAAAACGCGCCGCCATCTGTTTATTAAAAAGATCCCAGTGATTATAGAGGCTCTGCTCGGGATTCGAGGTCTGCTCTTTCCAGATAATATTTAACAGCGGCTTTAAGGTTGCTGCGGCATGTGCCGACGTTATCAACTGCCATTTCATATCCCAAATCTCAACCGGATTGTCAGGATTCTCACTGTTGTGCTTTGCCTGTAACTCCAGCAAAAGTTGCTCCTCGCGTCCGCGCCTATCAAGGAAATAATCCACAAACTTACCCTCCTGACGCACAGTATCAGCAATAAACTGCATCGGTCTCGGCTCTATCAGCAACAGTGCCAGCAGGCGCACTATAAACTGATAAAATTGAATATTAGCCGCTTTATCGGCCGGCAAGACTAAAGCAAGTTTCTGAATGTACTGCATAATGGAGTCATGCAGCGCATCACTTACGGCATACCAGATCTGCTCTTTACTGCCAAAATGGTGGCGGATCAAGCTGTGCGACACGCCGGCCTGATCACTGATATGGCGCAGCGAGACCCTTTCATAACCTAACTCACAGAACAGCTTTCCTGCTACGCTAAGTATCTGTTTTTTTGTCTCTTCTGCTGCTTGTGCGCTGCGGCGCCCCGGTTTTTTTTCGTTCATCTATAACCTTTCTTATCAATGCTGAACATTTTTAACCAATTCATCACCAATAGCGATAAAAATTTATTGTCCAGCTGTAAAATATAACTTGATATTAGCGCAAACATTTCTATACTGCACGAATGTATAGTAAATGATGTGCAAGATCCCATTCGACAGGAGATAGCAAAGTGCGCAAGACCCCCTTTGTTAATATATTAATAGTGACTTTACTTGCGGCGATGACAGCATTTATCAGCGCCTGCACACCAGCCAAGTCCACCCCGCAAAATACGACCATCAAACCGGTGAAACTGTATCAGGTGCCGGGGATCAGCGCTGCCGGTTACGATGCTTTTTTAGCAGAAGTTGATGCGGGAGAGCGCTCGCAGCTGTCATTTCAGGTTCCCGGTGTGATAAACAAGCTACAGGTCAGAGATGGGCAACGGGTCAAAAAAGATCAACTTCTTGCCATTCTGGATCCTAGCGATTATCAACTTGCCGTGGATGCAAGACAGGCACAATATGATCTGGCTAAAACGCGATATCTGCGTAATCAGCAGCTGCATAGTAAAAAACTGATCAGTACCGATACACTGGATCAGTCTGAAACCGCTTTTAAAGCTGCCGACGCCAATCTTAAGGAAGCCAAAACAGAGTTGAGTTATACTCGGCTTAAAGCCCCCTTTGACGGTGTCGTTTCAATAACCTTTGTTAAAGCGCATCAATTTGTCGCAGCAAAAACGCCGATTCTAAATATCATTAATAATGATCAACTCGATATCACCTTCTCTATTCCGGTTCCCTACGTAGAGACTATGGGGGTGAATACCCTACAAAAGAAAAAATTTGCCGTCGTTTTCGACCTGTATAACGCCATGATGGTGCCGGCGCAGTTTAAAGAGATCTCCACGCAGGCAGATCCGGAGACCAACAGTTACACGACAACCGTCACTATTTTGCGCCCTAATGGTATTAATATTCTAACCGGTATGACGGGTCAGGTGCTTACCGCCAATACGCTGAAAGGCAATCCGCTGCAACTTCCTGATGAATCCTGGATTGATAAACAGGCAGATAAAGGAAAAGTGTGGCGCTATAACCAACAGAGCAATACGGTAAAAGCAGTAGAAGTACAGCTCAATGAGTCGGGCGCGATTATCAGCGGATTAGTTGAAGGCGATCTGATTGTTACCGCAGGTGCCAAAGATTTAACAGAAGGGCAAACCGTGCGCGCATGGAAACGTGAAGGTGGGATTTAATGGCCAGCAATAATATCAAAAAACTCGCAGTGATGGCGCTGTTGCTGGGACTTATCCAGGGATGTCAGGATGAGACGCAAAGCAAAGTAGATAAGCCTTTAATGGTAACAACATTTACCGTGCAACCCCCCATTGAAACCCAGTATCGAGACTTTAAAGGTACAGTGGTAGCGGCGGATCTGACGCCACTGTCATTTCGCCTCGAAGGGGAACTGAACGAAATTTTAGTACGTAACGGACAACATGTACAACAGGGTGAACTACTGGCGAAGCTGGATGACAGAAAGTTACGCCAACAGCTAGCCGATACCCAGGCTCAGTATGAGCTGGCGGTAAAGCAACAGCATCGCGCTCAGGAGTTGCTTACTAAAAAGATGGCCTCACAATCGGAGTTCGATGAAATCAGCACCAGCAGACGTATTGCGCAGGTGAATTTTGAAGTGGCTAAAAACAAACTTAACTATAGCAATCTGGTTGCACCGTTCAGCGGTTATATCTCTGATGTGCCGAAGCAATCCTTCGAGAGCGTGAATCCCGGAGAAACTATTTTAACTATCTACAGAGATGATGTGGTGCGGGTACGCATAAACATTTCCAACAATGTCTTAGCCACCATTAATCCGGATATTAATGAGCGTAACTATAAAGTGCGCACCACCTTTTCGGGTGATTCGAAATCCTATATTCTCAATTACTATCAGCACAGCAGCGAGCCGGCAGAGGGAGAAAATGCCTTTAACTTCTGGTTGCAGATGGCGCAGGTTAAACCGCCAATTCTACAGGGTACATCAGCCAACTTGCATGTTGATCTGGTCGAAGCCGGTTTGAATATTATTACCGGCTATGTCGTACCGATGACGGTATTGGATGCCGGCAGCAGAGAAAATGAATTTTATATCTGGAAGCTGATTGACGGCAAGGTACATAAGCAGTCGGTCGATATTATTCAGATTATTAAAGAGGGTGTGATCATCAGTAAGGGCCTTCATAGTGGTGACATTCTGGTCAATTCAAACCTGCGCAGATTACGTGATAAAGCAGTGGTAGCAACGGCTGAGAAGGAAGATAAATAGTGAGTATTGCAGAGTATTCAATCAAGAATAAAGTTATCAGCTGGTTATTTCTTATCATTCTGGCCGTTGGCGGTACGCAGGCATTTTTTGATCTGGGCCGTTTAGAAGATCCTAAATTTACCATTAAAGATGCGGTGATCATCGCGACTTATCCAGGCGCAACACCCACTGAAGTTGAAGAAGAGCTTACCTACCCGCTGGAAAAACAGATCCGCCAGCTTCCCTACGTTGATAATATTACCTCCATCTCATCATCCGGAATGACTCAGATCACGGTGCATATGAAGATGATTTATGACGGCAGCCAACTGCCGCAAATCTGGGATGAGATGCGCCGCAAGGTCAACGACCTTAAACCAAGCCTACCCAGTGGGGTAACATCAGTGCAGGTTATTGATGATTTTGGCGATGTTTATGGTGTGATGCTGATGTTAACCGGTGACGGTTATTCCTATGTAGAGTTAAAACGTTACGCTGATCAACTGTCTCGTGAACTGGACCTGGTTGAAGGCGTAGGCAAGGTCAGCATTGCCGGCGAGCAGCAGGAACAGCTTTTTGTTGAAATTTCTATTGAACGCCTGGCATCACTGAGTCTTGATTTTTCCACCATTGTCGGTCTGCTTTCCCAGCAAAATAGTGTTGTCTCTGCGGGTAAAATGATGATTAATGGTCAGAGTCTGGTGTTGCGACCAAGTGGTAATCTGGATTCAATCGAATCACTGGAAAACCTGATTATTCACGGCCGCGATACCGGTCATCTGATCCGCCTGAAAGATGTCGCCACTATCACCCGCGGCGTTCAGGAAAAACCAAGCAATATACTGACCTATAACGGTGAGAATGCCATTAATCTGGGGATCTCTTTCAGTGACGGTGTTAATGTCGTTAATATCGGTAAGGCGATAGACGCTAAGTTGACTGAACTGGAAAATATCAAGCCTGCCGGTATTCATATTGAACACTTCTACAACCAGGCCGAGGAAGTCGAAAACTCAGTTAACTCCTTTCTTATCAGTCTCGCTGAAGCGGTTGCTATCGTTATCTTCGTACTGCTGATTACGATGGGGGTACACAGCGGCCTGATCATCGGTGCAATCCTGCTGCTTACTGTGTCCGGCACCTTTATCCTGATGAATCTTTATAATATTGAACTGCACAGGATCTCTCTGGGGGCGCTGATTATTGCTCTGGGTATGTTGGTAGATAACGCCATTGTGGTGGTTGAAGGTATTTTGGTTGGTCTGAAAAAAGGCCGCAGCAAAGTCCAGGCAGCCACCGATATTGTTAAACAGACGCAATGGCCATTGCTCGGCGCTACGGTGATTGCCATTACCGCATTCGCACCAATCGGTTTGTCTAAGGATGCGACCGGTGAATTTATGGGTTCGCTGTTCTGGGTGCTGTGCTTCTCACTGTTTTTAAGCTGGATAACGGCGATAACACTCACCCCCTTCCTTGCCGACCTGCTGCTTAAGGACGGCGAAGGCAGTGAGGATGGTGAGGTGGTTGATCCTTATAAAGGGGCCATGTATCTGCTGTTTGGCTCTGTGCTTAAATTTTTAATGCGTTTTCGCTGGTTAACCGTGGCGGGAATGATCGCGTTACTGGTCGTGGCAGTGATCGGCTTTGGCAATGTTAAACAACAGTTCTTCCCGGCATCAAATACGCCGATGTTTTATGTTGATGTGTGGATGCC
>JBATHQ010000311.1:0-5211 GCA_049667005.1 Psychromonas sp. | reverse complement strand
GCAAGCGTCGAGAGTGGATAACAACATGCCTGCCAATCACCGTTGAAGATGATGTCTGGATAGGCGGTAATGTAGTTATTTGCCAGGGTGTCACCATTGGTGCCCGCTCTGTTGTGGCAGCTGGTGCAGTAGTCACAAAGGATGTCGCACCGGGTACTCTGGTCGGTGGACAGCCAGCCAAATTAATTAAATATTTAGAATAATTTTAGAAAGGGAAGAGTGAAAGATAACGGCCGGAAAGCTTGGGATCTGGAAGGCTGAATGTTTTGACTGTAAGTGGCGATTCGAGAATGAATAATTAAGCGTCTCAACTGAATCTAGCTATTTTTTTCTCAAATAAGATGTCACTCGCTTTTTCCCGACTCCGAGCGTGACTGGCACGATCTAAAACTCACAACCGAGCGTAAAGAGTTAAGATACCTTCATTGAATTTTAAAATGGAAAAAGGCATGGCCTTATTTCCTCCCAATTGAGCAAAAAGCAAGACATGACGCGAATGACACTGAAAGCAGCCATGAGACGAGGTATCGATTTTCCGAGTTAACCGAAAATTACAATAGCTAAAAAACCATCAACACATTAGTTTCACACCGTATTACTTCTTTGCTATTCGGTGTGAATATTTTACTTTGCAGTTGTTGGTGGGATTTTAGTTAAAACCCACCCGCCCATCTATCAAAACACTCAATGGATTCAAGTTCTTCTTGTGTTCTCGGATTAGGGTAGTAGGGCAAGCCGAGTAGTTTTTCTGATGGTAACAACTTCCATTCCGGCGTCATTTTTAATAGCAAAAGAGATCCTCCATCATCTTTAGAAAGGTACATATAGTAGCCGTCTGCATGAGTATTAGCGTAACTTGCAATATGGTAAATTTCTCCAGAGGGTAATTTTAATTTTCTTCCCATTGGGTAGAGTCGGTGCAATGCAAAGCTTACACAAAGATCTTCAAGATACCCTTGTTTAAATCGGTACAAACCAATAGCGGTTGAAGTTGTTCTATGGGTCCAGCCCACAGTGAGTAATCCATTCAAAGAGTCGCTGAATGGTTTTCCTTCTGACTCTCCCTGATTGGTGATAAATTGAACCAACAGCTTATCTCCATCTTGCTCCAGAATATTCAGGAACATCTCTCCCGTCTTATTTGCTAGTAATTTCATATAGTTCCTTTTAAGTTTTTTAAATATCAGATACTTTTCATTAGCCCTATTTAATACCTTCGCCGAAATAAGATAACTTTTGCACACAATGAAATGAAGCAGTTGTGATGCTTGTTAACCTAAGCAATCACAACAATTGCTGCTTGAGCAAGTGCTTTACTCGTTGGTTGATCACCAATGACAGCTTTGATTTGTGCTTTCTTTGCTATATTTAGTATCAAAAAATCAGTTAGTTTTATTCAAGTACATAATTATTCTCTTAATTAAGTTGCAGAAAATGTTAGCTAAACTTAATAGAATATCAAAAAATTGGACATAGGGTAATTACTCAAACAAGAAAAGCGGTAGAACTTGCATATAATAATTGCTCTAAGACACAAATATCCCGGAGCTATTTAGACAGCAAAATTTCAGCTAGAGCCATGCTCGCTTTTCCCGGTTTACGAACAATCCTATGAACTCATAGAGATGTAGGATCAAGCATCATCCTAACTTCCAAAATGTCATATCAGATCCAAACTATTTCACATGATATTTCACCTAAAATGCAGTTCTACCAATTCCATAAAATTGTATGGATCGATTTTGAACAGCCTTAGCTGGCCACAAAGTGGTGAATAACAGGACGTTTTTAATCAAATCATTAACCAAGAGTAAAACGTAGTGTTATGTATAATTAACCTGAGCTCGGGATAAGGGCTCCGCGCTTCAATTACGTCATCTTCGAAGTGTTTTATCGAAGACCTCGATGAGATAGGGCTAATGTTAGCAAAATAGCTATTTCATTCACTGAGATTCCAGCTAAAACACTGCTGCAATTTCAGAATGCAGCGTTCACTGCTTATCCCGAACTCAGGTTAACTAGCATTCATTTTAACAAGCATAAATGAATGTAAAATTAATGGATTTGGTATTATTAACCTTCCACAAAAACTTCATTTTGAGCATTACAATCTTGGCATGTTAGATAGTAGTGGGCTTTCTTTTTGTTAATTTTGGTGTTTTTACTATTACAAATTGGGCAGTTTGTTTTCATCGCAGTATTTGTGTTACAACTCGGGCATTTAACGTAATAGCCGAATTTCCCCCAAGCACCTTGTAATTGCTCTGTGTTGTTACATTTTTTACAGGCTAATTTTTGAGTTATGGGTTGTGTTTCCGGGGAGATAGAAGGGAATGTTGTAATAGCGTCGTTTTGATTGGTATCGGCTGTATAAATATTTTGCTTATTTTCTGTAACCTGATTAGTTTCTGGTACGGTTGGCAGTGAGTCAATTGGCTTTGCTTGTTCAGAAAATAAAGGTTTATGTTGTGCTATTAAAAAGTCGGAAATTTTGTCCATACTTTCAGGTGAAAACCAGGGTCTTGAGCCCCCAGTGCCAGTAGGTTTTAGAAAGGATATTATTTTACTTGTTGGGATATTCATCAACTTGGTAAGTTTATCGACAACAAACTCAGATTTTACTAGCTGATCTGAAATCTCTTCGGGCATCTCATCTCGATGGACAATCGCATTACTGGATATGGCGCATATCTGATCCCAACATCTGCCACCGAAACCTTGTTGCATACCAAGTAGCTTAGGTAATAATTGTTTTATATTTTCAAGTAACAATTCGCGTAAAAGCTTTTCCTGTAGTTCAACCTGTTTGATAGGGGAACGCATACCAGACCATTGCCGGTTGTAACTTCGTGTCCATTCTTGATTGTTATTTACTTTAACTTCACCTGTAATACTTTTAGATTCAATCAGAACGAAACCGTATGGATAGAGAATCAGGTGATCAATTTGTGCGATCTCTTCATTGTGTTCAAAACGTAAATCGTTAAAGACATATACCTGTGGATTGTCTTTATATGCTCGGCGCAGGAAAAATGCGACATCTTGCTCTTGTTTATCTCCGGCCATTTGTCTGACATCTTTAGAAGATGACGTTTCTTTATGTTTAACAATCACAATTAAGTCCTTTTAGATTTACAAATTTATAAGTAAATGTTTATCTTTTATTATTTTAAGGGGGGACTGTCAATGTAAATGATTGAAAATTTAGGGATTCAAAATAGCAAGAATCAGAAGATTTCATAGCTTGGCGATTTTGAGTTTAAATTACTGAGAAAGTTTACTTTGCTTTTTTTCTATCGTTATTCCCATCAGGGCAAGTTGATGTGCTTGAGCGGTTATATAGTTCAAATGGGAACAAGTTTCTAAAACGTTGTGCAGTTTCTTCTGTTATATTTGAGGAAAAAGTTAATGCTACACCTTGATGATCATTTACTCCATAGATGTAACCAGGTGAATTTTTCTTACGGGCCATGATATTACATTCAGTAATGAACTTTTGAGGTGGTGTTCCTTTTAATACAATTGCTTTTGATTTAGTAAGCCTAATAACAAATACCTTGCCTATAAATAACTTCTTATTTAATACCCACATCAATACAAAAAAAATCGTAACAACCAATATCAATTCCATTTTTATACCGCCATGAGATTTATTCACAATATTATAAATTGATTACTTAGGAAAAACATTTCCAAATGGTGACGATCTACTTGAGCTAATCAGAAAAAAATAGGGCAGTTAAAATAAGTTGTCAGCTTGAACCTCATAAAGATCCCCATCTGACAACAGTATTGTAACTAACCCAATCTACGTCCAATTAAACCTTACTGTTTAAAACCACAGTTTGGGCAGAATTTTGCATCGGGTGACTTTTCTGTGCCGCATTCGGAGCAGAATTTAGCCACCGATTTTTGCTCTGTGCCGCAATCAGGGCAGAACTTGGCGTTTGCAGGTAAAGTATGTGCACAGCTAATACATGCCGGGCCGCTGTTTTGTAATACTGCCTTATGACCTGGTTGCTGATCCATTAAACCGGCACTCATATTGCTCATCTGCTGGCCGATCCCCATACCAACGCCCATACCAACACCGGCTCCGGCAACACCTTGCCCCTCATTGGCCGCGGCTTGTTCAGCGACATCAAACATTTTCACTTTGTCATAGTCTTGCCCGTATAAATCAAATTCGGCTTTCTTGGCGAGCATCTCTTTGAGTTTAATGACACTGGTATCGTCTTGGGGAATATTAATCGAGCTTAAATAGAAGTTAACGATCTCAATGCCAAAGCGTTCAAATTCATCTTTGATATCCTGCTCAAGTGCCTTTGAAAACTCATTGAGATAAGCGCTGATTTGCAGCAGAGAGATCTTATCTTTGATCACTTTTTCAGAGATATAATCCTTAATACGAGTCATCAGGTGACCACGAAAATAATCCAGCACTTGCTGTTGATCAAACTCTTGTACTGTCCCGACCAGGCTGGTGACAAACTTTCTCGAGTCCTGGATTTTAATGGCAAACTGCCCAAAGGCGCGCACTGGTACAAACACATTATAAGCGGGCTCTAAAATTGGAATCGGCTCTCGCGTACCCCATTTCATATCCATATTGACCGCTTTATTAACGTAGTAGATCTCCGCAGCAAAAGGGGTTTCATTATCAAAAGGGATATTAACAATATGCTCAAGCAGTGGAATATTGGTTGTTTTTAAGGTGTGGCGACCCGGGCCTAACAGGTCTAAAGCTTGACCATTTTTAAAAAACAGCGCTTCCTGTGCCTGGTTAACAATGACTTGTGTCCCCCAAACTAAGCTGTCATGGGGCCAACGCCATGCAAAGACATCACTGGGGCCGTCGTATTTGACGCGATCAATAATATTCATATCTGTTCCTTATGATTTGAATTTTGGTTTTTTAAAATCTGTTTGTTTTTCAACACCATTTTTTGGCGGATCCGTTTAATGCGCAGATTAATATCAATGGCTAAAATATTAAATTTGCCACCAAAAGCGAGTAGTAGTTCTTGCTCTTGTGGGCAAACCTGACCATCGGCTGAACAGATCTCAATGAGTTTATCTAACCAGTCAGAGGCATCTAAGGTTTCATCGGGTGTGAGCAGCTCTAACTCTCCAGCTTCAGCCGCTTTAATAAAATCGTCGAGCACCTTTTGCGGAATTCGGCGATTTTTTACAAACTCATCAAGACAACTC
>JBATHQ010000310.1:0-15685 GCA_049667005.1 Psychromonas sp. | reverse complement strand
TTGGAAGATATTAATAGCGAAGATTTTAATCAGCGTTTCCCGCACATCAACCGCGAACGGGCAATGGCTGTGTTACATGGGCAGGATGAAAATGGCGAAATGCTGTTTGCTCTTGATGTAACCTGTTTGGCCTGGCAGACCGTCGGTAAATACCGATGGTTAAAAGTATTGCGCTGGCCTGTCATTCGTCCTATCGCCGATCGTGCCTATCTGCTTTTTGCAAAATACAGAAATCCGATCAGCTCCTTTTTAATGCCTCAAAATGGTTGTGCCAGTGGTGTTTGTGCTGCTAACTCCAAGCGGCCAAGGAGTAAATTATGAAAACAGTTATTTTGTTTGGTGCAGGCAGCACAATTGCACAAGCTTATATTGCCCATCTGCTAAAACAGCCCGTTGTCTACAGGGTTATTTGCATCAGCAGCACTATTGTAGAGTCGTCAACTAGTAGTGATATGTCGTCAACTATCAGTAAGAGGTCTTCAACTAGTAGTGAGATATCTTTAACTAACAATGATACGCCTTTAACTAACAGTAAGAGCCCATCAAGCGACGGCCCGATGTTAATAGAGCATCATAAAACGGATTATTCGCCTGAAAGTCTGCACAACATTGTGGCTGATATTGCCGGGCAACCTGTTGAACTTCATCAGGTAATTATATTCAACGGCCAACTGCACCACATTGATACTATGCCGGAGAAAAAACTTGAAGAGATAAACAGTGATTATTTTCACCACCTTATGCACAGCAATGCACTGGTCCCTATGCTCTGCCTGCAAAGCATTATGCCTTTACTCTCGCACACAACTCACTGCACTATTACCGCGTTAAGTGCGCGAGTCGGTAGCATTGAGGATAACCGTTCGGGTGGCTGGTATAGCTATCGCGCTTCCAAAGCGGCGCTTAATATGCTCTTTAAAAGTGCCGCCATTGAGCTTGCCCGGCGGGCTAAAAACAGCAAACTCATTCTGTTTCACCCGGGGACTACCAATACGCCGCTGTCAAAGCCTTTTCAAAAAAATGTGCCGTCAGACAAGTTGTTTACCCCGGCATTTGTGGCCGAGCAACTCTTTGAGTTAACAGATAATCCTGATTTATTCTCTAGTGGCGAACCGACTTATATAGACTGGCAGGGCAAGCGTATCCCCTGGTAAGCTGAATCAAAAACGTCAGCAAGCAATTAGGCTTGGCTAAATTGGCTAATTATGAATGTACAACCGGTTGTAAAATGAAACGTATAAAACTCAATAAAGATTTTATCCCCCCGCAACTCAGCGTTTTATATTAAAGCCGCAGTATCGCCTACAATACAGGACTGTTTTTAGATTTTTTTTTCAGGATCACATTGGCCGTTTGTCTGTTTAAAGCTGTTTGATTAAAAAGATTATTTTTCTTTTTGTACTTCCTATCTGTTATTCAAGGCTGTGCTATATTAAAAAGCACAGACCGTATTTTACCATAAGGAGAAATAGTCGATGAAACAAGATTTTAATAAGCTAGTTGATAAACTCAAAGCTGAACGTGATGAATTAAAACTGAAAGTACATCTCGGCTCCATGGAGGCAAAAGAGGAGTTTGAACAGGCCGAAAAAAAATGGCAACAGGTTAAAATAAAAGCCTCTGAAATTGCCGATGATGCAGTGGAGACTTCTGAAGAGTACATCGACAAGGCGAAAGTGGTCGGTGATGAACTTAAAGAAGCTTATGCAAGAATTGCCAAACGCTTGAAAAAGTAGTTTGATATCTGCTTTATGCGCTAAAAAGTATCAAGATTCAGGTTGCTCTTAAGAAACCTGAATCTTTTCAGCCTTCAAGCGATTAACAGGATACAGTCGGAATATCCTGCCACTTTGTCGTGTACTGCGGTGTTAACAACCGCCGCCGCATCGCCCATTTTTGATCAACTCCCTGCGCCACAAAAAAAGCACTGTCATTACCATAACGCTGATTAATTTTATCTAAAACCTGCATCAATGCTCTGTTTTCGGCTGGTGGGCTGAACATATCCCACTGTTGGTATTTTTCACTGCTGAGATTTAATAAACCCACCCCGACCTTATAATAAGCAACACCGGGCTGAAACAATTGCGTGATCTTTTCACTGATCGCCTTAATCAATTGTGCGCTGTTGTTGGTTGGCGGGTTAAAGCCTGTCATGATTTTAAAACTGCGCGGCTCTGCATCAAAAGGGCTGTTTGCTGCAAAGGCCATTAATAGACCACACAGCGAGTGCTGCTTGCGTGCTTTTTCCGCCGCAATAGCTGCATGCTTTGCCAGTGCCTGATTAAGCTGCGCTATCTCGGTGATACGTTTGCCCATACTGCGTGTTGAAAATATTTGTAATTTATCTGCCCGGCTATCATCCCAGGTTTTACAAACTTCCCCGTTTAACTCTTTTATGGTGCGTTGCAACTCCACATTAAAACCCGCGGGTAGATGTTGAATATTCAATCGACGCAACTGCTGCACGTTTAAGATATTATTCGCTTGTAATTTTGCACTGGTTTTTCGGCCAATTCCCCATACATCTGCGGGTGATAGTTGCTCAAAAATGTCTTTTTTTAAGACCTCTTCATCTAATAAGCAAACGCCTGCAAAATTTTGCCATTTTTTGGCAATATGGTTAGCCACTTTGGCTAAGGTGAGGGTCTTTCCTAATCCGATACAAACGGGCAAACGTGTTTCTTTCCAGACCGTTTTGCGTAGTTGCTGTGCATGGTCAATAAGGTTGGGGATATTTTTTCGGCAGTCACTAAAGTTTAAAAAGCATTCGTCAATGGAATAAATATGCTGTTCGGGTGCAAACCTGGCGATCACCTGCATCATTTTATGGGATAGATCAGCGTACAGCTCATAGTTTGAGGAGCAGACAATAATCCCCGCTTGCTGACAGAATTTCTGTACTTTGAAAAAAGGCTGAAACTTTTTAATGCCCAGTGCGATCGCCTGTTTATTGGCTGCGACAATACAGCCGTCATTATTGGATAAAACAATTAACGGTTTACCACGCCAGTTAGGACGAAAGACCTGCTCTGCACTGCAGTAAAATGCATTGGCATCGACTAATGCGAACATTACAGGCTGTTTTCTAGCAGTTGACTGACACGATGACAGCGTATTGAACGGATCACCACGCCTTCAATAGTGAAGAGGTCATCCTGACCGATCGAGACGCTTTGATAATGGCGATTTGCAGAGAGCAGCAAACGCTTATTAGTATCGAGTATTTTACAGATAAACTCACCGTTCAAATTAGCGACGATCACATCGTGGTTTTTAACCTGCACGTGCCGATCAATAATCAATATATCGCCGTTAAAGATACCAACCCCCTGCATCGAGTGCCCGTCAGCTTTGGCAATGAAAGTCGCACTTGGATGCTCGATTAATAATGCATCGAGACTTAACGGCAGCTGCAGATAGTCACTTGCCGGGCTTTCAAATCCGGTGATACCTGCACTGGCTGTAATAGGGATAATTTTCATAATCAATAGCTGTATATAAATACAGTTATTATAGCGAACAAATTTATAAGTACAACAATAAAAATAAGGACAGGAGTGAAGTGGATGATAAGATGGGCGAATAGGGTTTTTTCAATTGCAGTTTTAGGCTGATTGCTGTTATTTGCCCTATACTCAGTTTTAATATAATTAACGACCTGATTGTAAAGAGGAATCTGCAATGATTAAAAAAATAGGTGTGCTAACCAGCGGTGGTGATGCTCCCGGCATGAACGCGGCAATTCGTGCAGTAGTACGTGAGGGGTTAGGAAGTGGCTTAGAAGTTTATGGTATTTATGATGGTTATGCCGGTTTGCATAAAGGCAATATTAAGCTTCTGGATCGCCATTCCGTATCGGATGTCATTAACCGTGGCGGCACTTTCCTGGGCTCTGCCCGTTTCCCTGAATTTAAAGAGGAAAGTGTACGTAAAGAAGCCATTGAAAATCTTAAAAAACATGATATCGATGCCTTAGTGGTGATTGGTGGTGACGGCTCATATATGGGGGCTAAAAAACTGACAGAAATGGGTTATCCGTGTATCGGTATTCCCGGCACCATCGATAATGATATTCCCGGTACCACCTATACCATAGGTTTTGATACCGCACTGAATACTGTTGTTGAAGCAGTTGACCGCTTACGTGATACATCGACATCACATAAACGTATCTCTATTGTTGAAATTATGGGCCGTTACTGTGGTGACTTAACCTTAGGCGCTGCAGTGGCTGGTGGTATTGAGTTTGTTGTTATTCCGGAAAAAGAGTATCACGAAGCAGATCTGATAAACCAAGTCAAAGCGGGTATTGAGAAAGGCAAAACGCACATGCTTATTGCAATCTGCGAGCATGTAACAAACGTTGATAAGCTTGCTAAACGTATTCAGGCTGAAACCGGTCGTGAAACACGTGCAACTATTTTAGGTCATATACAGCGTGGCGGTTCACCAACAGCACGGGATCGCATTCTGGCAAGCCGTATGGGCGCGTTCGCTGTGAAATTGTTATTGCAAGGCCAGGGTGGTCGCTGTGTCGGTATAGTGAATTCACAAATGGTGCACTATGATATTATCGATTGCATTAACAATATGAAGCGACCTTTCAATCAGGAACTTTTTGATCTATCGGACTCTTTATTCTAAGTCTGAACGGCAACTTTATAAGGGGGGCGCCAGCCCCTCTATTTACGCATTAGCAATACCGGTTTTTAACATCTCTTTTTGTAATAAGGCCAGACCATTGGTTTCAATATGCGCGAGAAATTTTGCCGCGAGCAAGGTCTGGCGTTTTGATTTAGACCACACAAAAAACCAGTGGGAATTAATCGGTAACTCTTTCACCGGTAAACGTGCAAGACCACTTTGACCGCCATAGGTTAAGGTATGAGCGGATAAGATTGATATACCCAGCTTGGACATCACTAAGTGTTTAATTGCCTCGTTGCTTTCAATGGTCATTTTTACGTTAAGTTTAAGGTTATGCTGCTTCAAAAATTCTTCAATGGCATAACGGGTACCGGAGCCTTTTTCACGCATCAAAAAAGGTTCTTCACATAAATCTTTTAAGGTTAAGTTTTTAATTTTAGCGATAGGATGATCTTCATGTGCTATTGCCACTAGCGGATTTCTTAAAATTTCGATACTTTCAGTGTCCATATCCACCGGAGGATGGCTAAAGACATAAAAATCTTCAACACCTTTTTTAAGCCGCTCAATGGTTTGCTCTCTATTCCCTATTTTTAGCTGTATATCTATATTCGGATACTGTTCGCAGAAAGGCCCTAATAAGTGAGGGATAAAATATTTTGATGTAGTCACGACCGCCAATCTTAATGTACCTGTTTTAAAGTCTTTAATATTCCCTAAGGACATATCAAGCCGGGCAAAACTATCGAGTACCTCGACTGCCGTTTTAACTAATTCCAAGCCGATATCGGTAAACACTAATTGCCTGTTTGTATAGTGATACAACGGCGATCCTATCGCATCGGTCAATTTTTTCATCTGTATTGATACGGTAGGCTGCGTCAAAAACAGGGCTTTAGCTGCTTCATTAATACCGCCTTTATCGTGAACAGCTAATAATATTTCAAGTTGCCTGATTGTACCCACATGGGCATGAAGTCTGGATTTCATATAAGTTAACCTCAATTAAGTATAGATCTTTATCTATCTATATTATAGATAATATCAATTATTATCTATTGATCGTTTTTGTCATAATCTGCTCATCAAAAATAACAATGGATTTATTTTCCAGAGTTATTTTTACACAGCTTTAATTAACAGGAGAGGTTATGAAAAATATTCAATTTACATTCAGTTTATGCGTCGCGATTGCCGTTAATGTGTTCGGTATTTTGATTGTGCAGAAAGACCAAGTGGGTTTTTCTTTGATTGCGGTAGGTCTTGCGTTAATGCTGATTGCTTTTTTGACTAAAAATTCGCAGCAAAGTAGTAGGGTGGAGACGCCTTGCAATCTGCTTAATGAATGATTTTAGCGTCATGCGTTTTTAAATAAAGCTTTTAATATTAATAGATCCCAGGCAAAAAACAGGCAGATAACATGCAGATCGATGTCAGTATTTCATTTTTTTTATTGGGTGTTTTTGCCGTATTAGTCGGTTCAAAAATACATTTTCCGAAAGGGCTTTATCAATCATTAATTTTATTTTTAATGGTCGCTATCGGCTTAAAAGGCGGCGTTGCTTTAGCTAAACATGCATCGTGGGAGTTGTTAACTCAATCAATCTATATTGTATTTTTGGGTTTATTGTTGCCGTTAATCGCTTTTCCTATTCTTTATTTTATTGGTGCATTAAAACGCCAGGATGCTGCCTCGATTGCGGCACATTATGGCTCGGTGAGTGTCGGTACTTACGCTGTCGCGGTGGCTTTTCTGGAAGCAAAAAATATTGCTTACGAAGCTTATATACCATTATTTGTTGTGCTGCTGGAAATGCCGGCCATTGTGATTGGTATTTTATTGGCAAAAGGGTCTGCAAAAAAAGTAACAGCAGACACGTCGCAAGCAGGCCTGACTGCTGATGCTGACAGTGTAAAAAAAGAAACCAAAAAACTGCTTCACGAAATGTTTTTCAATCAAGGCATGGTGCTGATGGTAGGTGGTTTGTTAATCGGTTATATGGCCGGTGAGAAAACGGCAACTATCGCGCCCTTTTTCTTCACTCTGTTTAATGGTGTATTGGCTCTGTTTTTACTGGAAATGGGAATGGTGGCGGCAAGCCGATTACAAGACATTAAACGCGCCGGAAGTTTTATTTTAGCCTTTGCGATTGCCATGCCGTTAATTGGCGGCATGTTGGGCTGCGCGTTAGGTTTAGCGATGGGGCTTTCGCAAGGCGGCGCAATTTTAGTGGCAGTGTTGGGCGCGAGTGCATCATACATTGCGGTGCCTGCTGCGATGCGCGTCGTGCTGCCTGATGCAAATCATAGTTTGTCTATCAGTGCATCGTTAGGCATCACATTTCCTTTTAACGTATTGATTGGTATTCCAGTTTATACAGTAATCACACAATGGATAACGGGGTAATTTACAATGAAAAATATGAAAGTCGCTATTATTATGGGGTCGCAATCTGACTGGCCGGTGATGAAAAATGCGCTTACCGTGCTGGAAGCCTTAGGTATTGAATATAAGGCAATGGTTGTTTCTGCTCATCGTACACCTGCACGGCTGTATGAATTTGCTCAAAATGCAGAGCAGGAATACAGTGTGATTATTGCCGGCGCCGGCGGTGCGGCTCATCTGCCGGGTATGACGGCGGCATTAACATGGTTACCTGTGATTGGTGTACCTGTTATGAGTAAAGCGCTAAAAGGGATGGACAGCTTATTATCCATTGTACAGATGCCCAAGGGTGTTGCGGTTGCAACCCAGGGGATTGGTGAGGCAGGGGCTTTTAATGCTGGGTTACTGGCCGCGCAAATTCTTGCTACCCATGATCAAAGCCTGCGCAGTAAATTAAAAGCATGGCGTGAACAACAAACGACCAGTGTTGCGTGGGAGGTTGAGTAATGCGCATTGCAATTGTAGGTTGCGGACAACTTTCTCGTATGCTGGCACTGGCGGGCATCCCCTTAGGTATAAAATTTAGTTTTATTAACGATGCTGAAAACCAAGTTACGGATTGTGTCGATGGCCTGGGCACGATTGTTGCGCTGCCTAAAAACTGGCAGGAAGAGCTGAGCATTAATGAACTTTATAATGCGCTTGGAAAGCCTGACTGCATTACCGTGGAAAAAGAACAGGTGGATGTCAAGCTACTGCAAGCATTGCAATCATACTGTGCTATTTATCCTAATCCTGACGCGATTATTGCCTGTCAGGATCGTCATCGTGAAAAGAAATTATTAAATAAGTTATCTATTCCTACTTCGCCTTTTGTGTATTCGCTATCCGCGCAGGAAGCATTAAAAACGTTGCAGTTACCGATGGTCGTTAAATCCTGTCGTGACGGTTACGACGGTAAAAATCAGTGGGTTTTAAAAACATTGCAAGATGTTGAACGCTTTGATAGCTTAAATATTCAAGATTATATTATTGAAGCATGGATAAAGTTTGAACGGGAAATATCGCTGCTATCGGTACGGGCAAAAAATGGCGATATTGAGCATTATGCTTTAACAGAAAATAGCCATGAAAATGGCATATTAAAACAATCCATGGCTCCGGCTGTTGAACTCAATAATTCATTAACGCAAAAAGCCCGTGTTTATATGGAAAGCTTATTAAAAGAGTTGGACTATGTTGGTGTGCTGGCGATGGAATGTTTTGTTGTTAATGATGAGTTAATGATCAATGAATTAGCACCTCGTGTACACAATAGCGGGCACTGGACACAAGTGGGTAGTGTAACATGCCAATTTGAAAATCATGTAAGAGCGCTTACTGACTTAACCCTGGGCAGTGTAAGGCAGCTTGGTAGCGTGGGGATGATTAATTTAATTGGCACTGAAAAACCGCCATTTGCGTCGCTTTCAGGATCGTCAAAGTTGTATTGGTACAATAAATCAGTCAAGCCGCAACGAAAACTTGGCCATGTTAATTTTATCGCTGAAAATAGAATAATGTTGGCCGAGCAGATGGATGATTTTCAACGGGCTATAAGAAGCAGTGATAGTGCAGTTAAAAGTTAACGTTCAGAGAAGGGGAATTAGTACAAATTTAGAAGACTGAAAAAATATTGGCTATGCACACAGGATATGCGCATAGCCAAATTTTTTTATTTATTTATCCTGTTGCGGACGAGGTGGCTTGTGAGAGGTAAACTCCTCTTCGCTAATAACACCATCACTGTCGCTGTCTATTTCTGCGAAGATCGTCGCAGCATCACCCTGAGGCAATTTTTGTGCTGAAAACTCTTCCAAACTTATTTCACTATTTCCGTCCGCGTCTATTGATGAAAAGCTTGGTGGTGGTGGGGGCATATCACCTTTATCAGCTGCACAAACCTGGCCGGAAATCGCCAGACCCATAACCATTGCCATTATTGCATTAGCACGAATATTCATTATTTTCCCCTGTTGTTATAAAAAGTAATTATTTATAAAAGTATGTATTTATAAATTAACAATAAATATTGCAAACACGGTGCAAACAATTAGGAACATAATGGAAGATCGCTTTTAGGGTATAAGCAGACGGTAACCCGCGCCATAAACTGACTGGATAAAATCAATCCCCTGACTGATGCTGGCTAATTTTTTGCGTAATTTTTTAATATGGCTGTCGATCGTTCTATTATTGACGATACGCTGATCTGAATACATATTGTCCATCAGTTGCGTGCGGCTGAAGATACGGCCCGGCTTGTCGACTAAAGGTTTTAACAATTGAAATTCAACAGAGGTCAGAGAGATCTCCTGCCCCTGATAACTAACCATAAAGCGGTGTTCATCTAGCAGCAGCCCGGAATCGCAGCTTTCCTGAGTTTGCGTTCGTCTTAAAACTGCTTTCACTCTGGCAACGACTTCTCTGGGACTAAAGGGCTTGCAGATATAATCATCGGCGCCGAGTTCCAGCCCTAACAGGCGATCTATTTCATCCACTCTAGCTGTCACCATCAAAATCGGAATATTGGAAAATTGGCGAATCTCTCTGCATAGAGTAATACCATCTTTCCCGGGCAGCATAATATCTAATAAAATAGCCTTAGGCTGGTGCTCCTTCACCCAGGCAATCACTTCGTCGCCGTGGTGAATTTGATGTGGCTGATACTCTGTCAGTTTAAAGTAGTCAGCTAATAAATTAGCCAGTTTTATTTCATCTTCGACGATCAGTATGGAATTTGACATATTTTTCTTCTCTTATTTAATCACTTAGTGGCAGTGTGATGATAATCGCTAATCCGCCTAAGTCAGATTGCTGCGCGATAATTTCACCCTGGTGTGCGGCAACAATATGCGCACAGACAGACAAACCTATTCCCGATCCACCGGTTTTGCGGTTGCGGGAGTTGTCAACGCGGTACAGATATTCAAACAGGTGGGGTAAATGCTGTTCACTAACCCCTTCTCCATCATCTTCAATTTTTACCACTGCCAACGGGGCAAAGCTGCTATCTCTGCTCAGGGTGATTCTGACAATACTTGCCTGCGCATATTTAATACTGTTATTAATAATATTTTCAAACAGCTGGCATAACCTGGTGCGATCTGCAAAAACTGCCAGAAATGGCGTTTCTATTTTAAGCTCCAGCTTGACGCCCGCGTCGGCAAGGTAACCACTGTATTTATCTTTTTCAGCGTTAAGCAGTGCAACCAGATCCTCGGTTTGCTTACGATAATGCATGCCTCCGATATCCGCACTGGTTAACTGGTGCAAATCATCAATCAGTTTTTGCAGATGTTTAACTTCATCATTAGCGGAGGCGATATTTTTTTTGCTAAGCGGTCTGACATCATCGAGCATCGCTTCCAATTCGCCGCGTAAAATAGTCACTGGCGTACGCAATTCATGGGATATATTTGCCAACCAGCGCTTTCGGGCACTGTCATTTTCGGCCAGTGTTAAGGCCAGCTCATTAAAATCCCGGCTTAGCGCCTGCAGTTCATCGCGTCGTTGCAGGTGAATATTTTGCCGGTAATCACCTTGGGTTAATTTATGCATGCCTTGTGCAATCTGTTTAATCGGTCCAACTAAATGCCGGGCAAGCGGCTGCGTGACTAACGCCACTAACAATATCGCCGCTAACGCGATGATCCATAAATAACTCCGCTGTTGCTCGATAAAATCTAACTCGTAACCATCAGTGAGCTCATTGCGCTTGGAAACAGCTAAAAAACCAACTGTACGCTTACCAACCATAATAACGCTTGTAGTGTATTCTAAATCGTTACTGTACACCCCGGCAATAAGGGTTTTATCGCTATCAAGCAGGGCATAGTTTGCCGGGCGGTCGGGAGGGGCGCGCAGTAGTTCCGGATCACCTGAGGCGAATATATCTGAGCGGTTGTTCTCGGGGCTCTGTGATGGAAAGGGCGGCGGGGTGTGCGGACGGATAAATACCGTTTCTTTAAGTGCTGCAAATATCAGATCATCAAATTTTCTGCTCTGGCCCTGCATTTTAAGCCAACTGTTGTCTTTCTGATATACTTGCGCAAGCTCGGTAATTAACGGCTTTAAGGTTTCAACCTCTTTGCTGTTTACGTATTCAACCATGCCTTTGCCGATGCTCCACTGCATCAGAAAAACCAATCCTGTCACCAGTAGCAAGTTCAAGCTAAATAATATTAAAAAAAGTTTACTTTGAATTTTCATTAGCGTAAATCTCACTATAAAACGCGATCAGCGAATACATTTTTGCCACTTTAATCAGATAACTATTTTAAAGGTCAGCCACAATAAGATCCGCGCATATCAGGCACATCTTGAATTTCCCTTGAAAAATTCTGTATATAACACAATAAAAAAGGGGGTTTTTATAAACTATTGATAATACGTTAACCAGAAAAATTAAAACAGATTATTACACTGATATTTGCAACGTGCTAATTTTCCCGCAACGCAAAGGCAAGCACGACCAGTACAGATCATTCGCCAGTGCTAGTTTAATGGTCTTTGTCCTTGCATTGTTAGTCCGTTTTTCGCTATATTCCCCGTTTATTTTTTATACAGTTGAAAAAGAGAGTTGCGTTATTATGCGTTTATTATTTTTACCTACATCAATAGTGACGACAGGATTATTACTGACTGCCTGTTCAAATAGTATTGACTATCCTGCTGAGAATAGTTTCATTGCCCCGCAGGCAATCTCTGCATCTCAACCTACAGTAAGACAAATCTCAGCACCCGTGTCTGCGTCCAAGCCAGTTCGTGCTCTTGAGTCTGAGCCATCACAGGCATTTGTGCAGCAGATGTTGTCAGCGGTCAATAGTGCACGTGCGCGAGGTGCCAACTGCGGTGGCAAGAGAATGCCGCCGGTTGCACCGTTAACCTGGAATAAAAAATTACAACAGGCGGCTTTTGTCCATTCAAACAATATGGCGAAAAATGATTTTTTCAATCATCGCGGCCTAGATGGGAAAAGCTCTAGTCAACGAGTCAGTGATGCGGGTTATCATTGGCGAGCTGCGGGAGAAAATATTGCCGCAGGAGTGCCTGATGTGGCAACGGCTATGGCGGGCTGGTTATCGAGCCCTGGTCATTGTGTAAATATGATGAGTGCTGATTTTACGGAAATGGCTGCCGCGCGGGTCAACAATAGCGCGACCTATTACGGCAGTTATTGGACACAGGTTTTTGCTGCACCTTTTTAACTCTACACTCCTGCTATCCCTGATTGAATCGATAGGCTTGAGTCAGTAATCTGCTCGACATGCACATATTGGGTGGTGGGATATGACAATGGGCCGAATTGGTTGTAGATAGCTACATCGGCGGCATCGCGACCATAGCCGATAACGACGTAGCCTTTCCTCTTGCTGGTCTGTGTGGCGTCGAAGGCGTACCAGCGCCCGCCTACATAGGCTTCAAACCAGGCATGAAAATCCATCGGTTCAAGCCCGTGTAAATAACCTACCACCATGCGTGCAGGAATGCTCAGGCCGCGACATAAGGCAATGCCCAGATGCGCGAGATCCCGGCACACTCCTGATTGTCGTGCATTAACACCCACTGCCGTGATTTGGGTGTCACTGCTATCCTGCTGAAAACGAATGGTGTTGCGTAACCAGTTTTCAATAGCGGCAACCTGGTCGTAACCAAGCAGTTGGCCATCGGTAATTTCATGTGCCAGTTCGTTAAATTGATCGGATTCACAATAACGACTGGGCAACAGAAAACTTAAAATGTTGTCGGGGAGTGTTTGAATATCTATAAACTCAGCGCCAGGTGCCTCATCAAAACCATCGGCAACCATGACTTCTGCCTCGGTGTACAGCGAAAGTGAACCTACCGGGGCTATCAAACGCTGACAACGATTGCCATAGCTGTCAGTGAATTCAATAACAGGCACAGTGGGCTCGATCTTATATTTCTCGCTGGCGATCCATTGTTGTGCGGCACTGTGCGGCTTCAACATCAATATAAACGGGGTTGGCACTTCAATGTCGAAGACCAGTTGGCAGCTTGTACGTAACCACATCTACTATTCCTTTTAAACAGCTTATTTACCGATGAGCCGAAGGGCTGTCGCCCAGATCGGCAATATTTTAATGACACAGTCAGTAAAAGAGTCGTTCCCTGTGTCTCTGATTATAGTAAAGAACATTTTTTAGTACGCTATAGCAGGAGACTTCACGTATTCCGCGAAACTGATCTCCCATGTCTGATGATGAGTCCACAGACCTGAAGTTCCGTAAAACCCTGCGCTATATTTGAAGTATAGGCACAGAAACAAGCCAAGCCTTATAACACTAACCTAAAGGAACGCGTTTTAGCGCAAAAATGATAAAATTTTGATCTGTCAGGGTCGTGCATAAAACACAAACCAAAATTTTCATTTTATGCGCTGCATGGCGAAGCGCGTGAAGTGGATAATAGCGCCATCTTCACCTATCTTATTAAGTAACTCATCGATCATGTAATAGATGAGTAAAGGAAAAATACTGCCACAATCACTGCAATAATATTTGGGTGAATTATGAACGCACTTAATGTTTTTTTTAATCGACTCTGGCAGCAATACCGCGCCATAAGTCCTCAAGCTATCGCTATTCAGCGCTTATTTGAAAGTGAAGGCGAAGTTCTGGTGAATGACCATATCGCTTTCCGTACCCTGGCGAATTGTGATATCTCCATTAAACACTTAGAAAAAGAGATTTTTGCGCTGGGTTACCAGCATCTCGATTCTTACCACTTTGTTAACAAAAAACTTATTGCCCGTTGTTATGTGCATCCTGCATCACCGACCAAGATATTTATCAGCGAACTGCTTTGGCAGGAACTCTCCAAGCCGGCGCAAAGCATCATTAAAAATATTATTAATCAGCTTCAATCGGCACCCACTCACGATCAGTCACGTTTAAGCAGCGGGCGGTTATGGGCTTTGCCGAGCTATGCGGATTATCTTACCTTACTTGATGAGTCTGAGTATGCTGCCTGGTTTTCAGTCTGGGGGATAAGGGCAAATCATTTTACGCTTTTTGTTAATCACTTTCGCAAATATAAAAAGCTTTCCCAAGTAGTGGAGTTGTTGCAAAAAAAAGGCTACAGCCTCAATGAGGCAGGCGGGTTGATCAAAGGAACAGAGGAAGATTTATTGATTCAAGCCGCGACCATGGCGGACAAACAATTTGTTGATTTTAAAGATGCCGGTCGCAAGGAGATAAGCAGTTGCTACTATGAGTTTGCGCAGCGTTTTAAACAAAAAGATGGTCAGTTGTTTCAGGGTTTTGTTCCCGAAAGTGCCGATAAGATTTTCGAGTCTACTAATAGCGGAGAGTCCCGTGAATAAACGTATTGTGGTGCTTGGCCTTGGCCGTATTGGCGGGACAATTGCGCAGATCCTCAGTGGCCATAAAAATTATCAGGTTGTCGGAGGAGATAGTGATCCGCAAGCCGTATCGCGTTACGCCTCTCTGTTTACCACCCAGCTTATTAAAGATAATGATTTTTCTTCAATATTAGCCAATCAGGATGCGGTGTTATCTGCATTGAGCTTTAGTGATAATCCCAAGGTTGCTCAAGCCGCGCTGGAAAACGGTTGCAGTTATTTTGATCTGACCGAAGATGTGCGCTCTACCGAGGTGATCAAGAAAATAGCTAAAAACGCCGTGAAAGGGCAGGTATTTGTGCCGCAGTGCGGAGTCGCCCCGGGTTTTATTAACATTCTGGCTTATAGTTTCCGCGAGTATTTTGATCAGCTTGATACCTTAAAGCTAAGGGTCGGGGCACTGCCTGCTTTTCCCTGCAATCAGATGATGTATAACCTGACCTGGAGTACGCAAGGGTTGATAAACGAATATGCAAATCCCTGTCAGGCGATAAAAAATTATAAGCATACCCTGCTGGAACCGCTTGAGGGGCATGAACTCTTCTCTGTTTCCGGAATGCAGTATGAAGCTTTTAATACCTCCGGCGGGCTTGCCAACCTTTGCAACTCACTTGATGGGCAGTTGCGCGAGATGACCTACAAAACAATTCGCTATCCGGGGCATTGTCAGTTGATGCGTTTCCTTTTTCGGGATCTGCGCTTAGGGGAAGAGGGTAAGCAACGTAAGATGTTAATCGAAATATTGGACAATGCGGTGGCCACCACTCGCCAGGATCTAGTGCTTATTTCCGTGGTTGCAAGCGGTTATGTCGGCAGCAAACTGCAGCAACGTAGCCGCACCTTTTTGCTGCACCATAGTAGCTCCCTGAGTGCGATTCAAATCGCCACAGCCAGTGCAGCAGCGACTACTTTAGACTTGATGCTGCAGGACAAAAGACCAAAACAGGGGTTTGTCGAGCAGGAAACGCTGGATGCGCAATCCTTCTTGAATAATGAGTTTGCCAAACCCTATCGAGATGCGGAGCTAAGTAGTGGTACTACGAGTGTATTCTGACCCTAGAGGTGCTAACCATGCATACTAAAGTGATAAAAGCAGTCCTTGAGCAACTTTATGATAAACATCAGCACTATGGCTGCGCTTATATCGGTGAGGCGCGGCTTGACAGTAAAGAGCAGGTAAAGGTTATTTGTCCTAATGATGGCCAACCCTTTGCTGCCATTGA
>JBATHQ010000309.1:0-1601 GCA_049667005.1 Psychromonas sp. | reverse complement strand
AAAAACAATATTGCCTTTTTATATCCCGGCATCGGCGCGACCTATATCGGTTTAGGGCAGGATCTGTTCCACCTGTTTCCTGAAATCTACCCGAGTGTTTTAGCCCTGGCGGATAATATTGGCGCTTCTTTGAAAAATGATCTGATGCATCCCCGTTCAGTGACGGCTTTAAACTTTAAAGCGATGCAGACGTTAGATCTCAATCTGCGCAAAGATCTCGCTGATATTGCTGAATGCGGTGTGGGTTTTGCCTGTGTCTTTAGCAAAATATTTGCGCAGGTATTTAATATTAAAGCGGATTTTTCTGCCGGGTACAGCATGGGGGAGGTGAGCATGTTCGCCGCGCTGGGATGCTGGCAAACGCCGGGTTTGATGAGTGAACGTTTAGCGAATTCCACTACTTTTAATCAGCGTCTTTCCGGCGAACTTTCTGCGTTGCGTGAACTTTGGAATCTACCTGAAACGGGTGATAGCAGTGAACCGATTTGGGAAACCTACAATATAAAAGGCAATGTCAGCGATGTTACTCAGGCAATCCAATCGGGAGAGCGTGTTTATATTACTCTGGTGAATACGCCGGAGAGTTTAACCATTGGCGGCTACCCGCGCGATTGTTTGCAGGTGATAAAACGTCTGGGCGTGCCTGCAATGGCGCTGAATATGCCGAATGCAATTCACAGTGAGCCGGCTTATAGCGAATATCAGAATATGATCGCGCTGTATAGCATGGACGTCAGTGAACGGATTAACACAAAAATTTATTCCAGTTCCTGTTATCTGCCTGTACCGCAGCATAAAAACGCAATCGCCGTGAGCATTGCCAAATGCCTCTGTGAGCCTGTTGATTTCCCGCGTTTGATCAACACCTTAGCGGATCAGGGCGCAACGGTGTTTATTGAAATGGGGCCCGGACGCTCGCTGTGCAACTGGACTGACAAAATATTAAAAAACAGAGCATCGACAGAAGATAAAGTGCCATCTCATTTTGTAACGGTACCCGTGAATGGCAAAGGGGCAGATCCGCAACTGACCTTTGCACGTGCCGTGGCAAAACTAGTTAGTTTCGGCGTTGATATTAATTTAAAGAGCTTTTTCGACGGTACGATTATTCAACCCGTGCAAGCAGTTAAGTAAAGGATATTTTATGGAAAACATTGCCGTTGTTGGTATAGCGAATCTATTTCCCGGCTCAAAAACGCCAGATGATTTCTGGCAGCAGTTATTAAAAAAACAGGATAACCGCAGTCAAGTTACGGCTGCCGAGATGGGCTGCGAGCCGTCAAAATACTTCGGTCGAAAAGGGGAAGCAGACAAATTTTACTGCATGTATGGCGGTTATATTCGCGATTTTGAATTTGATCCCACTGCGTTTATCTCTCAAGATCTGGATAAAACTTACCTTAATCAGCTCGACGATCTTAATAAATGGGGATTGTATGTTACTCAGCAGGCGTTAAGCGATGCCGGTTACTGGGGCAGTGAAAAGCTGAAAAATTGTGGTCTGATTTTAGGTAATTTATCCTTTCCGACTAAAACATCAAACCATCTTTTTTTACCGCTGTATGGTCATGTGGTTGAACAAGCGTTACAACAGATAACCG
>JBATHQ010000308.1:0-5545 GCA_049667005.1 Psychromonas sp. | reverse complement strand
GTAATGCCATTGAAGCATTAAAAGATGCCGGTTATTTAAAAGAAGGTGATTTGGTCTTAATTACTCACGGTGAAGATCATTACGCAGGCTCAACCAATACCTGTAAGATTGCGACAGTTTAAATCTTCACATGCCTGCAAATAAAAAAGCTTCTCATTGAGAAGCTTTTTTTACAACTGCACTTTTTATAACTGCACTTTTTACAACTGGACAGGGTAAGGTAACGACCTCTGGGCTGTTTATTAATAGCAGAGTATCTCCCTGCACAAGCGAACATCTTCCATTAAATATTTTTTGGCAGCCTGAAATCTGTTTTTTAACTCTGTATTTTCGAATAGCTGCGGATCTCTGCCCGGATAAATAGTAAATGGCGCTAAGCCCCATTTAACCGTTACCACATAAACACTATTTTCGCCGCGCATTATTTTATACACACCCAACTCGCCATTTCCCGTATCACGTCTCGCCGAACAGCTATATTGTCCATAAAACACTTTATTTGGATTGGAGGTATGAATATTAGCGCTACCTAGCTGAATATTCTCACAAAGGCTTTGAATTGTATCCTTGACCGAGATGGCCATATCCTCAACAGAGAATGAATTTGCTACATTACTCAACTTTTGTTGATTAACTATTGCAGGTAGCTCTTTTGCCAAGTCTTGTATTGGCGTGTATTCTAACTCCGAAAAATTTCTTAACTTAAAATCGACAGTTTGCCGCCAACCCGCAGGCCAGTCTGGATACTCCGGCATAGTTAACTTTTCAGTAACACCCGTACTGGTTGTCTCCCCGGCATTAGATACAGAACTTTGATCGTCACAGGGAATGGTCGAAAAGGTTACGCCACCTTCGGTAGCACACTGGTATACCTTTGCCATTGCAGGCATTGTCAGTAATAACAGAAAGATAAAAGAGAGTGTCGTTTTCCACATAGGTCAACAAAATCCTTATTGATAACAATGCAATTAACACTAGGGGCCTCAACGAGACTTGACTGAGAATGGACAGCCCTGTGCAGAAAACCCGAATTTGGCCTTTTTATGTGCTCTTTATTATTAAATAAAAGAGTTAAGTAGCACAACTATGCACCCCAAATAGGCTTTATCAAGTGACTGGCTCTGCACTCGCTCTGGCTCCTGAATACCTTAACAGAAAAATTCACAACACTAGCATAATTACAGATTTATTTTATGTACATCCGGTGATGTAAAATCAGAAAACTGAGACTTTAATACTTGCTTACTCTCCATATAAATTTCACCACCTTTGGCGATGGTAAAGTGCTCAGGTTGGACGTTAAACTGGCTTTGATAAGCCATCAGTAATTGCAGCGAATGTGCTTTTTGTTGTTCGGTTAATTTATTCCCGTCTAACCATTTGCCTGTTTCAACTGCTTGCTGGAGTTGTTGATAAAGTACAGGTGATATACTTCTTGCATAATCAGTTAGCGTAGTCATGATTTTTTCCATTATTTTTTAGCGGTGTAGATAGATTTTAAATAAATGTCTATGCCTATTGTAGACATATTTGTTCGCTAAAAAATCCACTTACCCCGCAAAAAATCCCTAACAACCCGATAAAAACCAAGATGATAGCGTTTATGATCTATTTTTATCACAAATCTTCTCAGATTTATACTTCAATTATTAAGTTAAATGACGAACACACTTTAATAAAAGAACTGATCGTGCGCAAATTTTAGTTGATTCGGTGACATTTTCATTTGCTTCTGTTAATGCACCCGAAGCGCAAGCAGTATCAAGTTTAATTTTCCAAGCTAAACCAACATCTAACAGCGGCAACTTACACCCTATTTGATAACTGGACGAATTTAAGATTAAAAACCACCGCTCACCAGATTGCTCAGCCTCGCGTAACTCTACCCCAATCGCCTGTGCATTATTCGCGTGCCAATCATGATGTTCCATAGGATCACCATCGGGATGATACCAAGTCACCAGATCCGAACTTTCACAACGGCCAACACAATCTTCACTTAAGGCAAGATTGCCAAATAAACGCGATTCATTGCGCAGTTTGATGACGTTACTGGTAAAATTGAATAATTTTTGATCGACAGCACTGAGATCCCAATTTAACCAACTTAAGATATTATCCTGGCAATAAGCATTATTATTGCCCTTCTGGTTATTGCCCATTTCATCACCCGCTAAAAAATGCGGGGTGCCCTGTGAAAGGAACAAACTGGTTATCAAATTACGTTTTTGTTGCTGGCGTAAGGTGTTGATCTTGATATTATCAGTCTTACCTTCAACCCCATAATTAGCAGATAAATTATGCCCGTGGCCATCACGGCTTTTCTCACCATTAGCTTCATTGTGACGATGCTCATAGGTAACAAGATCATCCAATGTAAACCCGTCGTGATAACAGATGTAATTAACACTGGTGGAATTGTCACGATAATGTCTTGCAAAAACATCTCGTGAGCCTAACAAGCGGGTAGCGACCTCACCCAACTGGCCCATATCGCCACGCCAGAAAGAACGTAATGTATCGCGATAACGATCGTTACACTCCAACCAGTCACTCGGAAATCCGCCTAAGCGATAGCCGCCTGGACCAATATCCCATGGCTCTGCGATTAATTTCACACGGCTTAACACAGGATCCTGTAATAATGCTTTAAAAAAGGCACTTTGTTCATTAAATCCATTCGTTTCACGCGCGAGGGTAACCGCCAAATCAAAACGGAAACCATCAACCTGCATCTCTGTTACCCAATAACGTAGAGAATCAAGCGTTAACTTTAATGTCCAGGGGTTATTGAGGTTGACCGTATTACCACAACCGGAATGATTACTATAATTTGAGTAATTAAGGTGAAGATTATCTGATGCTTTTTCAAACGTGTAATAATTGCGATTATCAAAACCTTTGAAACTGAGAATGAGTCCATCATTGCCTGCCTCAGCGGTATGGTTATAAACAACATCTAAAATAACCTCAATGCCTTCGCTATGAAGCTCACGCACCATGGTTTTAAATTCGTTTACCGCATCGAACTGCGCATAACGATTTTCCGGGGCAAAGAAATTAATGGGGTTGTAACCCCAGTAATTGGTTAATCCCAGTTTTTGCAGTCTTGGCTCACTGACAAAGCTGAATACCGGCATTATCTGCAAACTGGTAATACCTAATTTTTTATAATGTTTAATACTTTCTGGATGTGACAAGCCAAGATATTTGCCTCGTTTCTCCAGTGGAATCTTTTTATTAAGCTGGCTGAATCCCTTTACATGTACTTCATAAAGTATGCGTGCCTGTTCACTAATATTAGGTTTACTAACATTTTTCCAATCAAAGCGATTATCAATAACAACCGATTTAACAACCTGCGAGTCATCATTATCGCTCTGTGATTGTGCAAAACTATGCTGCACCCTATTTAAAGCACGTGCATAGGGATCAATTAATAAATTATTTTTATTAAATAAAAGGCCATTTTCCGGCTGGTAATCACCATGCACGCGATAACCGTAAAGTTGTCCAGGTTTCACTTTGTTGATGAAAATACTCCACAAATGGCCCATTTTCTCTTCAAGGAGATAACTGGCAACCTCTTTTTCATATTCATTAAACAAACACAATTCAATGCTGTAAGCGCCTGAACTATATACAGAAAAATGGCAACCTTCCTTATCTAAAATTGCACCAAGGGGCAGAAACTGCCCACGAGATGCAGAGAATGGATGTTTTTTTTCATCTAATTCTAATAATTTACGTTCCAACTAATTGCCCTTTTTTCGTAAAAAAACCGTTGATAAGGGGGGTAAATTCAATTTAATTGAAAATTCCTTGCCCTGCCAAGGGTGCTCTTCAGCAACAAACACCCCCATTTTATCTCCCATTGCATAATTACTGCCCCAGTAATATACACTATCGGTATTTAAAATAACCTCATAATCACCTAACTCATCAACTGCTGCCCGGTAACCTTCTCTTGGTAATGGTGTAAAATTAGACAAACAGATCACTTTCTGATCCTGCTTGAGGTTTTTCCTGACGAAAGCAAAAACACTCTTCTCACCATCAGAATGATCTAACCACTCAAATCCTCTAGTATCATAATCTGCTTCATAGAATGCGCTATTATTTTTATACATTTTATTCAAATCGCTGGTCAGTAACTTTTGACCTTTATGCTTATCAAACTCAAGCAGGCGCCAATCCAATTGGGTATTATGATTCCACTCCGTCGTTTGTGCAATTTCGGTTCCCATAAAGTTTAATTTTTTACCCGGATGGGCGTACATGTAGCCCATATAAGCACGTAAATTTGCAGCGGCCTGCCATTCATCACCCGGCATTTTACCAAGCATGCTGTTTTTACCATGTACCACTTCATCGTGTGAAATAGGTAAAACGAAATGTTCATTATAATGGTAAACCATCGCAAATGTCATTTCATGATGATGATATTTACGGTACATAGGATCGGTTTCCATATAGCTCAGGGTATCATGCATCCAACCCATATTCCATTTGAAACCAAACCCTAAACCACCGTCAAAAGTTGGTTTAGAAACGCCGGCAAAGGCGGTTGATTCTTCCGCAATAGTCATCGCATCAGGGTATTGACGGTAAACTTCTTCATTGAACCATTTCAATAAACTGATTGCTTCATAGTTATGATTACCACCATCAAGGTTAGGTACCCAGTCACCCTCTTCACGAGAGTAGTCCCAGTAAAGCATGGATGCAACGGCATCAACACGTAAACCATCAATATGGAATTTATCTAACCAGATTAACGCGCTTGCTACAAGGAACTGACGGACATTATCCCGACCGAAATCATAAATGTATGAGTTCCAGTCAGGATGCCAGCCACGACGCGGATCTTCATATTCATACAAAGGTGTACCGTCAAATCTAGCCAAACCGTGCGGGTCTGATGGGAAATGTGCTGGAACCCAATCGACAATAATCCCGATCCCCGCCTGGTGACACTGGTCAACGAAGTATTTAAGATCATCAGCATCACCAAAACGACTGGTTGCAGCAAACAAGCCAACGGGTTGATATCCCCATGAACCATCAAATGGGAATTCAGAAATTGGCATCACTTCAAGGTGCGTGTAACCTAATTCAACCAGATAAGGGATCAATTCAGCGGCCAGTTCACGATAAGTGAGCATACGCTCTTTGCCATTTTCATTTTTACGCTTCCATGAGCCTAAATGCACTTCGTAAATACTCATTGCCGCAAAACGTTTGTCACCCTTTTGCGACGCACGCCATGCATCGTCATTCCATTGATACTGATCATGGTCAACAACGATTGACGAGTGCGATGGATATAACTCTGCCTGAAAACCAACCGGATCGGCTTTATGCGGTAAGCGATTGCCTAAGCCATCTTTCAACTCAAATTTATAAGCACAACCGGCTTTCAAATCAGGAACAAAAATAACCCAGTGTCCGCACCAGCTGCGCTGCATTGGCTGACGTCGACCATCCCAATGGTTAAATTCAGTAATAAGACTAACGCTGGTTGCATTGGGAGCATAAACGATAA
>JBATHQ010000307.1:0-4927 GCA_049667005.1 Psychromonas sp. | reverse complement strand
GCTCAGTATCCGGGTAACGCAGACGCAGCTCCTGCTGGCAAAAGCTGTAGAGCAAATCCAGTTGTTCAAAAAGTTCATTGGTATTGTAAGTTGCCCGGGTACACTTTTGTCTAAAACGCAGATATTCGGGACTATCCGGCCCTGGGAGCAACTCCTTGTGAAAACAGGTGAGCAGACCAAAACGTGATTCTACCCAACTGCGCCATGCGGCTCCCTGATCGTTATCAGAGTCAAATAACCAACCCAGCAGCAGACGACGATAGTTCACCTTGGGGCGGGGGGGAGGATCGGCTAGCTTTTGATCTCTGCAACTACCTTTTAACAATTGAAAACGCGATGCCATAAACTGTTTAAAGTGATTTGCGCGGATCTCAGGACAGTCCGCTTTTTGTAGCGCCCTGAATAGATTTGGATACAAAGCGCTGATGCCGTCTATCTCCAGTGGAATCGGTTGCTCTTGATAGGCCAGGCTGGCCAGTAGTCTGGAGGGAATATTGCAATGGTTAAGCGGCAGGGAGATCTGTTTTAACAACTTGGCTTCATCATCACTACAGGAATAGATACGGGCGTCCATAGCGATTGCCTTAAAGTTCGACCGCAGATATGAGATTGCGCTGCGCTTGAATATAAAGCTGATCCGACAGCTCAACAATTTGCTGATGCTGATGCAGCGCCGCTAACCAGTCTTGACGGATCTGCTGATGACCGTAGTATGCCCCGGCCATTTGTCCGGCAATCGCGGCAGTGGTATCGGCATCATTACCTAAATTAGCTGCCGCCAGCACACAGGATTCGAAGGAATCACTGTTCACAAAGCACCACAGGGCAGATTCTAAACTCTCAATAACAAAACCACTACCGGTCAGCTCATGATAGGACTTTTTCAGAAAAGCACCGGATTTGATGGCGCGGATCTCATCGGTTTTCGGCGTATAATCAATACTGCTAAAGGCTTGTTTATCGCTACCATTTATCAGACTCACCAGAAGCAACGACAAATAGCGGCAGGCATCAACACAAAGCTCTGAACCATGGGTCGTGCGCGAGCTTTCTTCCGCAAAATGAACGGCTTGCAACGGTTGTTGCTGATAGAAAATAGGAATAGGTGCGAGACGCATTATCGATCCGTTACCGGAACTCCAGCGCCCCCTGGACCCGGCGAAAGGATCGCCGGTTTTCTGGAAACGACGCAATGCAGAAGAAACGCTAACGCCGACATCAAAGCAGACTCCGATGCTGCTCATATAACCGTTATCCAACCAGTTACAATAGCGCTGCATCTGATCTAAAGCATTAAAACCGGTACATTCGACCAGACTGTGGCCAAGACATAAGGCCATTGAAGTATCATCGGTCCAGTAGCCCTTTTTCAGGCAAAAATGCCCGCCCCCAACCATATCCGTAAGGGGTTTAAATGTTCCCGGTGGTTGGAACTCCAGGGTTGTGCCAATTGCATCACCCACTGCCAGTCCGACCAGACACCCTCGGGATTTATCCTGAAGGGGTTTGGTGTGATCTGTTAGCTCAGAAGAAACGGACATAACAACTCCTTTTTATCAATCATTAACTCGAATCACTTACAATTAACGTCTTATACTCATGTTACTTCAAGATATATCCGTTATCATTCAAGATACAAAATCAGCAAGCCAAATTATTTTTAGATGACCTCACATTTTGAAGCGGATCCCATCAAAATACCTGACAATTTACAGGTGACTACTTAGTTATATATGACTACCTAGGAGAACATTTCTCGATTCACATAATGTTATAATCGCTTTTTTAGTTGACTCAAAAGCAAAACGGTCAAGGTCCAGATCTGATAATTTCACCCAGGCCACAGAAGCCACATCATCTTGTGCATTAAGCGCCGGCTTTTGCTGCACTTCAACAACAAAAAATGCATCGCAGGTTTTGTATTCCACCTCTTTATAACAATAGGTATTACTGTTAGAGCTGACGTACTTTGCATCTGTGATGTGAAGACTTAATTCTTCCTCTAATTCTCTCACCACAGCTTGTTCAAGACTTTCATTGGGATCAACAAAACCACCGGGCAAATCCCACATCCCCTTTCCCGGATCAGATGCTCTGATTGCCACCAGCAACTCATCCTGGTAACAGATAGCGACCATCACCGCAGCGGCTGTATTCTGATAAAAAGTAAATTGGCATTGCTCACAACAAAAATGAATTGATGAGATAGCGAGAAGTGATTTTTTTCCGCATACGGGACAGTAGTACACGCTTTGCTGCATAATCATTGATTGCTCCATAATATGTTGGTCAGGTTATTATTGTTTATACCTATGATACCTAAATGTTGCCGCTCTTTTTTTATTATCTAAGTCCACTATTTAGCATTTTTATGATACCCAGCGCAATTACAACCAGGTAACGACACTGCGCAGGCTCTACCTTATATAAAGAGCCAACAAACTGCTGCAACAACAATCTCGAAAGGTCAACAGCCCCTGATTATCGGTGATATATTAGCAACAAATTTGATTCCGGCCGTTTTGTTTCGCCCAATAAAGTGCTTTATCTGCCTTTTTAATAAGCTCACTCATCTTATTTTCTTGCTCTGGATAGATTGTCGCCAGCCCGATACTTGCGGTTAAACAGGGAGATGTTGGTGAATTTTTATTGGCAATATTTAACAAAAAAATCTCATCCAGCAATTTACTGATCGGCACTTTTGCCTGCTCCAGGCTAGTACTGCCATAGACTATCGCAAACTCTTCACCACCATAGCGCGCACATATATCACTGGGCCTGTTCGCAAATCTTTGCAGCACACCTGCAACTGATTTCAGGCATTCATCCCCTCTTTGATGTCCATAGGTATCATTCAGCATCTTAAAATGGTCAAGATCAATAATCGCCAGTGAAATTGGCAAACCGAGGCGAAGACAGCGCAGCCATTCGTTATCCAGAAACTCATCAAAGTAGCGGCGATTGGGAATATTAGTTAGACCATCAATACGTGACAGCTTGAGCACCGCTTCTTCGGCAAGTTTTCTTTCGGTAATATTCTGATGAGAGATAACATAACGTTTTGCCCCCTGGATCGCGAAGGTTGTTACGCGCATCATAAACCAACGTACTTCATCCGGACTATTGCAGGGGTATTCTAAGTAAAATTTTTCTATCTCAGCGTTTATAACCGATTTGATCCCGCTTCCTGCTTTTATACCAAAATCATCTCCCAAAGCAGCGGCTTTATCACATTCAGTTAAATAATTAATGCCACTCCAGGTATCCTCAATCAGGCATGCATTGTTTTGCCCAAATGAGCTCCAGCCCTTATTGACAAACAAGATATCTCCTTTACTGTCAATAACGGCTATATGTTCCGTTATTGTATCCAGCACTGATTTTAGGAACTCATATGATTCAGTCATTTATCGTCTCACCTTGCTATTCTTCCGGTTCTTGATAGCGGTGATTTTTATAATAATACTCTCTGTCATGTTCACTAATCTGGCGCAGGACACGGCAAGGGTTACCGACAGCAATAACATTATCAGGGATATCTTTTGTCACGACACTACCGGCTCCTATTACCGTATTTTCACCGATAGACACGCCGGGCAGAACGACTGAGTTGGCACCGATCCAGACATTTTTACCAATATGCACGGGGATATTAAATTGCGCAACTCGCATTCTCAGTTGCGCATCGATTGGATGCCCGGCCGTGGCGATGGTGACGTTAGGGCCGATCATGACGTGATCACCGATATAGATATGCGTATCATCAACCAGGGTCAGATTAAAGTTAGCATAAACATTCTTCCCCAGATGGGTGTGCCTTCCCCAATTAGCATGCAACGGCGGTTCGATATAACAATTGTCCCCTATTTCAGCCAGAAACTGACTTAAAATAGCCTGTCTGCGTTTCATCTCCGTCGGACGGGTCTGATTAAAATCATAGAGCAGATCCAGGCACTGTAACTGCTCGTTAGCCAGCGTATCATCATCACAGAAGTAGATCTGTTGATTATGCATATTATCTTTCATGCTCATGGTTGCTCCTTACATAACAAAATCCGCCGCGCTAAATTTAAAAACGTCACAGCGACCTATTTCACTGCCGCAACGAAAGCAATTTCAACTAAGTATTGCGGATCCGCTAATTCCACTTTTAAGCAGGCGCGACTTGGCGCACAACCTTCAGGAAGCCATGATTGCCAGAGCTTATTAAATGTTGCCAGATTCGCGAAATCAGTCACATAAATCGTAACCGATAAAATTCTGGATTTATCACTTCCGACACTGGCTAACATTTGCTCTGCTTGTGCGAAAACCTGAGCAACCTGCCCCGATATATCCGCGCTTTCATCTGCAGCGACTTCAACAAAATGCGCCATTTTATTGAATACGGTCGCATCCGACCATTTAGCGCTCGGGTTGATACGTTGAATATCCATTTTATAACCTTATAACTACACTATGAGATGAGATAAAATGAAATACTAACAGAATTAAAAGCAATTAGATCAATAAAATAGAGCAGATAAGTACATTAATGCAGCGTTACACAGCTATCGCTGCATGGAAATATGAAAGAAACAATGCACACCTGTACAATCAAGATTGTTTCGTGACAATACTCGTTATCTTGATGATCATTGACTGCTTTGCATGGTTTGCAGAATAGCAGACCGTGATGCCTGTGTTATTCTGAATGTTGTTTTGCGCAGTTTTTTAGCAAACGTTGTTTAGACAAATGTTATCCTGCGCAGCGACTCTTTGTATTTTCGCCTGTTGTAACGACTGCATTTCTGCGGCTTTGCAGCAGAGTGTAAACCCCACTCAATACGATCAGTAAACTACCTAATAAGGTCATCAGATCCGGTTTTTCTGCAAACACAAAGACCCCAACAAGCAACGCAAACAGTAAACGGGTATAACGAAATGG
>JBATHQ010000306.1:0-4613 GCA_049667005.1 Psychromonas sp. | reverse complement strand
TGCACCGCTGCGAACTGGATAAACCTTTTTTGTTTAAAAACGATGCCTCGATTATTGCCGTTGCCTGCGATAACAAGGTGGAAAATTGTGATCTGCCGGTATTGGATCTTAATAATCCGGCGCTGATCAGTGACTTTGTCTGCCAATTTGTTAAAACAAGCGGGCAAAAAACTCAGCGTAAAAGCTCAGTGTAAAAGGTCAATGTAAAAGGTCAGTGTAAAAGAAAGGTGCGCGCTATTTTGCGCTGCGTAAAACGAATCTTAGCTTTGCTGAGAACGCAGAGACGCCACCCATAGCAAACTCTACATTTAGACCAATGCGTTAAAATACGTAGGGTGTGCTCCGCGCACCTTCCTTTTATGTCACCGATTACAACGCCTTAACCCTTTTGTATAATACCATTCACGGCAATTTATTGAGTTTATCGGCTAATTGGTATTGTATCGCCTGCTGCGGTAACTGCTGGCGTTGCTTGCCGAGCATATAATTTTCTTTGAATGTCTCAAAGAGCAGATCCATTAACTGTGCGTTGTCGCTTTCGCCGATAAATTCTAAAACCCGTCCGGCCACCTCAGCGGTAGCCAGTTGATTATCTTTGACCGCTTTGCGCAGCAGATAGCGCGACAGCGTTTCCGGGGAAAATGACAATACCGGCAAATTATCCAGATAGGGGCTTTTACGGAACATTTTTTTTGCCTGCGCCCAACTTGCATCTAATAAAATAAACAGCGGACGTTGCTTTTCCGGGACGGCCTGATAGCTTGTCAAAACCCGCTCCGGCGCACTGTATTCGGCGGGAAATATGACAATAGGAAACCACTTCGGATCATTTAACAACGCCAGCATCGCTTTATCCGGATCCGTGCGCGACCAGATAAAGGCGTAGGTATCGGGGATCAAATCAGCAATTAAGCGTCCGGTATTGCTGGGTTTTAATATCTCATCGTCGTACATCAGCAGCACAAAGGCGCTGTTACTGTGTACTGTTTTTTTCAGGTCGCAGATACATAGATAGGGCAGTAACATACAATTTGTGCAACGCTCTATCCTGCCACCCCGAGCTAAAAAAGGACGGGTGCATTGGCTAAGCCGCTGCTGATAAAGTTTATGGATAGCATGGATGCGCATAAAAGAGAGTAATTCCTAAAATAATAACAAAGGCGAGTATATACTGAATCCATTTGCTTGTGCATATTCACAGTTGTGGTGGTATGTTAAAACAGTTTAACAAAAGGGGACGTTATGCAGCAGTTACTGCAGGAATATTTCGGTTTTTCAACTTTCCGGGCAGGCCAGGAAAAAGTTATTCAGACCCTGTTTAACGGCCACAGTGCGGCGGCTATCTTTCCTACCGGTTCAGGTAAGTCTTTATGTTATCAGCTACCGGCTTTGCATCTTCCGCATCTCACACTGGTGATCTCACCGCTGCTGGCGCTGATTCAGGATCAACTGGAATTTTTGCAGAGTAAAGGGATCAGCGCCGCGAGTATCCAATCGATGCAAACTCCTGCTGAGTCATCACGGGTTTATAAAGCAGTTGCAGACGGGCAGATAAAAATTCTATTTATCTCCGTTGAACGCCTTAATAGCGAACGATTTCGTTCCTTTTTAAAGCAGGTGCCTATCTCATTAATGGTCGTCGATGAGGCGCACTGTATCTCGGAATGGGGGCATAATTTCCGTCCGGATTACCTTAAACTTGCCTATTATCGCCGTGAATTTAATATTCCTCAGGTGTTGCTATTGACCGCCACCGCAACCCGGAAAGTGATTCAGGATATGGCCGCTAAATTTGCCATCGATTCGGGCAATATCACCGTCACCGGATCTTACCGGGAAAATTTAAACCTGGCGGTGATCGGCGCGAGTGGTGCGGATAAACTGAACCAGCTTATCCCCTGGCTTGCGCAGCGCAACGGGCAAGCCGGCATTATCTATGTCACGCTACAGAAAACCGCCGAAGATCTGGCCGCGCAGCTAAGCCGTTCAGGCATTCATGCACAGGCTTATCATGCCGGCATGAATAACGATCAGCGGGTAACCATTCAGCAGCAGTTTATGTCCGGACAGTTACCTTTAATTGTTGCCACCATCGCTTTTGGTATGGGCATTGATAAAAGTGATATCGCTTTTGTGGTGCACTATGACCTGCCTAAATCGATAGAAAATTATGCCCAGGAGATAGGCAGGGCAGGGCGAGACGGGCGACCGGCTGATTGCCTGGTGCTGGCTAATAAAGATAATATCAATATCCTGGAAAATTTTGTCTATGCCGATACCCCCGAGCCGAGTGCGATTGATTTTATACTGAACGAGATAGGGCAGACCAACGGACAGTGGGAGGTGGTGATGAACAGCCTGTCCAGTTTATCCAATATCCGTTTATTAGCCCTGAAAACCTTATTGGTTTACCTGGAGTTGGAGGGCGTGCTGCAGCCGGCCTACAGTTATTACGCAGAATATAAATACAAACTACTGGTGCCTGAGCAGACACTGTTAGCGCGTTTTAAAGATGAGCGTTATAACTTTGTGCAGGCGATATTATACAGCTCCAATAAGGCGCGCACCTGGGCGACCATTGATTTTGATAAGATGCAGTCGATCTATCCTTCTGATCGTCAGCGCGTGATCACCGCCATTGATTATCTGGATCAGCAGGGGCTGATTGAACTGCAGAGCAAGCAGATGACGCAGGTTTACCGGGTAGCAAGCGATGCGCTGAATGATAATTTACGCGAGTTGTTAGTGGAGCGCTTCAGCACGAAAGAGATAGCCGAAGTGCAGCGTATCCATTTTTTACTGGATTTTTTTGCCAGCGATAAGTGTCTTAATCTGCAGCTGGCACATTATTTCTCGGATAATAATCTGCAGCAGCCCTGCGGCCATTGTTCGGTTTGCGCAGGCCACCCCGCGATCATGCCGGCAACACCGCCTTTACCACCGCTTAGTGAATATGATTTCAAGCTAATCAGTGTTGATATTAGGGATAAATTGGGGGTACATAACAGTCCGGTGTTATTGGCGCGGTTCTTCTGCGGCTTAACCACTCCGATTTTCACGCGACTGAAGGTGAGAAATTTAAACGGTTTTGCAACATTGGAAAAATACCCTTTTGCCGAGGTGAAAAACTGGATAGAAGGGTGTATTTAAGGGATTGAGAAAGGGAAGAGACGCAGGAGATAAATTATATCTCCTGCGTCTTAAAAATGATTACTGCTGGTGGGCTGGAAGCTCACCGGTTTCAAAAGAATCCGCAAATTCATGATTACGGTCGCGGTGTTTTGCTTCATCTTCGCGGATGTGCAGCACGACATCACGTAATAAAGCGTCATCGGCTAATGCGTAATAATCTTTGGCGATTTGCGGTGCGGCGACATTTTCCACTTCACCCGCGTCAATTTTCTCTAAAAACTCGGTATAACTTTTACAAGCCTCCTCTTCAAAATAACCCACCACACGGTGTGCTGTTTTAGAAGATAAAAGGTACAGGAAGCTATAGACAACTAAAAAAGCACCCTGTCCGAGCAGAACCAAAGTACGTTCAATCCAGGTCGGTTTGGCGATATCTAAAAAGATCATCAGGTGCATACGTTCATTTTCCGCTTCATCTAATAATTCGCGCACCCATCCCTGATCATCGCGCATTCGGCGCAGGGCTTTGAGGTGGTTGAACATCCCTGCTACCATGCCTGGTACGGCGGCGATAGTTTCTAATATAACCGCGCGTTTCGCGTATTTTGTGCCGTAAAAAATATTGAGCATAAATTTTAAAAACTGAGTTATTTTATAAGCTATATATTCAGATGTTTTACTGGGCGCTTGATGCGTTATTTCAAAGTCAGACATAGTGCTCTCGCTATTTAAGGTTAATAAAGTTGATGTAGATCAAATTAATCATTTATTTGATCCAGGTCAATAGCCATAAAATGCGCGATAAAAACATCAACAAAAAGTATAATCAATAGTCTTTTTCTGTTAACAAACTCTGTAACATTTTTGCCTGTCTTTAGCTGTCTCTACGTAATTTTGTTACAAATAAAAACCAATTGTTAAATCAATGTGGCGACTGTTGTTGCATTGTGAGGATTATTCTTGATAAAAATATATTGATTCAGGTCAATTTATTTTTGCTTCTGGCTTGCAGACAAGCAGTTATCAGTTGTTAGTTGTTAGTTGTTAGTTGTTAGTTGTTAGTTGTTAGTTGTTAGTTGTCAGTTGCTAGTTGTCAGTTATCACTCGCTGCGCGTAACTCATTACTCATTACTCACCACTCATTACTCACCACTCATTACTCATTACTAATAACTTGCCACTCGCTACCCGCCACTAATCACTAATCACTAATCACTAATCACTAATCACTAATCACTAATAAATCGTCCCCGTTATAGCTATCAAACAGAATTATTACAGTTCATGTTAAATTTAACGTAGAATTCTATAACTTAGAGAATGAAAAAAATTCAGGAAAATCTTTCCCGGTTTAGCAAGCAAAAACGAGAGTCAAAATGGCACAGAAAAAAAGAATTTATATTGCATATACAGGCGGCACGATCGGTATGAAACCCTCAAAAGACGGTTATATTCCAGTTGCGGGTTATCTTTCACAAACC
>JBATHQ010000305.1:0-2333 GCA_049667005.1 Psychromonas sp. | reverse complement strand
AACCTGCATTAAAAGAAAACCTACTTGCGATAGGTCATCGTGTGGTACACGGTGGTGAAAAATTCACTAAATCTGCAGTGATCACCGATGAAGTCATCAAGGGCATTGAAGAATGCATCTCTCTGGCACCTTTGCATAACCCAGCTCACCTCGTTGGTATCCGTGCAGCACAACATGCTTTCGCAGGGCTTCCAAACGTAGCGGTATTTGATACAGCATTCCACCAAACAATGCCAGAAGAGGCGTTCTTATATGCGCTGCCTTACAAACTTTACCGTGAAAACGGTATCCGTCGTTACGGCATGCATGGCACAAGTCACTATTTCATCAGTCTCGAAGCCGCTGCGATTTTAAATAAACCGATTGAACAGTTAAACATTATCAACTGCCACCTTGGTAATGGTGGTTCGGTTTGTGCTATTAAAAACGGTCACTCAGTTGATACCTCGATGGGCATGACCCCATTAGAGGGATTGGTGATGGGAACCCGTTGTGGTGATTTAGACCCAGCAGTCATCTTCTATCTATATGACGAGCTAGGTTATAGCATGGAACAGATTAATAACATGCTAACCAAAGAGTCGGGGCTATTAGGTCTGACAGAAAAAACCAGTGATTGCCGTTTTGTTGAAGATAATTACCAAACAGATGCCGCGGCTAAACGCGCCATGGATCTTTATTGTTACCGCCTGGCTAAATATATCGCCAGTTACACAGCGGCATTGGACGGGCGTTTAGACGCCGTTGTATTCACTGGCGGTATCGGTGAAAACTCAGCACCAGTCCGTGAATTAACGCTACAGCGCTTGAGCTTATTAGGCTTTAAAGTCAATCAGGAAGCTAATCTGGCAAACCGCTTCGGTAAATCGTCAAATCAAGGTATCATCACAGAGTCTGATAGCACTGTTGCAATGGTTATACAAACTAACGAAGAGTGGGTCATTGCACGTGATACGCTTGAGTTGGTAGAAGTTTAGTTTAAGCACTACCTAAACAAAAAAGCTTGTAACTGCCATGTTACAAGCTTTTCATTAACTATAACTATATAGTTTTGTTGTGATCCCTCTTTTTGATCAATCATCCCCTCTCGTTTCACAAAAGATAAAGCGCCTATCAATCAGCACGTTGCAACCTTAGTAAGGGGGGATACCTCCAGTTTATTAACTGTGCGATTAAAGCCCCGAGCACAATACCGGAAAAATTTGCAGCCATATCAAGCCAATCACTACGTCGAGCAATAAATGGCTGCAGCAACTCAATGGTGCCACTTAAGCACAAAAACAAAAAACCTATTAATAACCAATGCTTAGGCTTTTTCAAGACAACCGGAAACATTAATGCCGCATAGGCAATCATATGATGTATTTTATCTCCGCCAGGCACAGAAGGTAACTCACCCATAGGGTTTAGTGAAAGCAGTGTAATTGCGGTCAGGGTAAATATAGTGCACAAAAGCCAATAGCTACGCATCTTTGTTAATAAAGTCTTCATCGAATTTTTCCGTTAAAATTTTTTAAAAGCTTATGGGCTTTCTCTTTACCTTCCATAAAATCCATCACTCCTCCCATAAACGGTCAAACTTAAAGAAATTTCGTTGCAGTCAGAAATGAGTTGGTAAATACCCCATTAGATCAACGAAACTTATATTTGCATTTTACCTTAGCAAAATGATTCGTCTAGAATAAACTCACTACAGCAGGCGTCAGGGACCAAAATTATTCAAAATTTCTTTTTTTGATAACTCAGATGCAGGATCTGCTGCTGTTTTACCTCCGCTAAACTTGTCAATACCCCTTGCTTATTATTTACAGCTTATTATTTACAGCATGTTTTTTTAAATGACGTTCCCCTTATGATGATAGCCATGCTACCCTTTTCAAACTCATGCGACTCTCCTCAAACTAGAGGTATCCAGCATTTGATTTTATGCAAACCAGGAAATGATATTAATAATTATAGAAGTGATAAACACAGTTAACCACTATCCTGCTCCCGTTATAATCAACGTTTCTGAACAACCAGCACCTTTCAATAATACAGAAATCAGTGTTGCTGCATACCTTATTGAGCTGTTATTTAAGCGATTTATGTGATCTAAGTTGCATAGAGTGATGATAATGTTATAGTAAGACTTAAATAATACATAAGCACCCCTTCGACACTCAAACACACACACTTCAAATAAGCGAACTGATGACTAGCACTTTTAACTATATATCGGGCTCTAAACGTAGCCTACATGTGCAAGTAGCTCGGGAAATAGCCCGTAGTATCTTGTCCGGAACATTGCCTCAAGGCTCTATCATCCCCGGCGAGATGGCCCTGTGTGAGCA
>JBATHQ010000304.1:0-1686 GCA_049667005.1 Psychromonas sp. | reverse complement strand
TTAAGCTCTTTCGCTTCATTCATTTTATAAGCCGTTTCTTTCGTGTAGGCCTGATCTTTGCCGCCGGCATAAAGGTTATAGGAAACCCGCACCATCGCCAACACTTCATTATTTTCACCGCCGACACCAGAATATTCACCATCGGCACCATCAATATCATTGTAATGATTTGCCTCAACATCCAAGGTCACTTTAGGGTAATAGGCAGACTTTGCAGAATCATACTGTGCCCGCGCAGAGTGGATGTCATTTTCAGCGGACCTGATCACCGGATGGTTGGCAATGGCAGCTTTAATTCCCTGCTCTGCATTTGCCGGTAACAAAGACGCATCGGGAACCGGAATCACCAAATTCTCCGGTTGCTGCTCAGTAACCCGATAAAACATCGCCTTACTGTCTAAATAATTATTTTTTGCGGCAATAAGATTAGAATTAGCATTGGCAAGACGACCACTGATTTGTGAGAAATCTGCCGAGCTGCTGAAGCCCGCATCGGTTCGCTGTTTAATCTGATCATAAATCTCCTGATGGGAGGCAAGATTTTGTTCAGAAAGTTCGACCAACTGCTGCGCTTTAATTAAATCCAAATACACTTGACTTATCTGCAGCGCCAAATCTTCGGCACTACTGTGCAGGCGCCACTGTTCAGCACTGGTCGCGTAACTGGTGCGACTCACTTCACTCTGGGTATGGAAACCGTTGAACAGGTTTTGCTGTAACTTCAGCCCTAGCTCACTGCGGGCAAGCGATTTTGTGTCATCACCATCGCCGCTGCTTCTGGTGCTTGGACTGTCGGTATATTCATAGCCGTAGCCTCCCGTAGCATCGAGCGTAGGTAAGTAACCGGCTTCGGCCTGATCAACTTGTTTTTCTTTCACTTTAAACTGCGTGTAAGCGATGCGCAGTTCAGGATTTGTATCTAAGGCATGGGCAACTGCCTGCTCCAGAGACTGGCTATTAACCTGCGTAGAAAAAATAGCCGCTGAGCATAAAACAGCAACTATGCTTTTTTGACCTAATTTGAGTTTGTAAGGCGTCATATTAACTCCACTAATTTTTTTTTATTAACTTACTAAATAATAAGAGATTAATATTCTCTCAGTGCCATCTCTTTCGCCCGTAAAATGGGGTTTAGAATATATTCAAGTACCGTTCTTTTACTGATCATAACATCGACAGTGGTCATCATACCCGGAATAATCGGCATCTCCTCATTATCCCGGTTACGTATTGTCGATTCCGTTGTTCTTACCCTGATGATATAAAAGCTATTACCCTCTTCATCTTGTGTAGTATCGGCGCTGATATGCTCTACCACCCCTTCCAGGCCGCCATAACGGGTAAAATCATAAGCAGTAACTTTCACTCTGGCCGGCAGGCCGACATGGATAAACGCGATATCTTTAGGGATTATCTTAGCTTCAACCAACAGCTTATCTTCCGTCGGAACAATTTCCAACAACGCCTGCCCCGGTTGAACCACACCACCTAATGTATTGATATACAGGGTATTAATTGTCCCAACTACAGGCGAGGTGATTAACGCTTTAGATACTTTATCCTGAACACCGACCTGCGCCTCGGTTATTTTAGAAAAATCGGATTGCAGTTTATTCAGCTCTGCGCGCGCTTCCGCCCGGTATTGCAGCACCACCTCACGGCGTTTTAATATCGACTCCTGATAAG
>JBATHQ010000303.1:0-4590 GCA_049667005.1 Psychromonas sp. | reverse complement strand
TTTTTTAGTAAGTTCAGGATCGCCGACGTTTTGCCCACGCCCAGAAAGCCCGTCACTATGTTGGTGGGTACGCCCAGAATTAATTTATTATCAGAGTGCATTGGTAATTCTCCTATAGCCTGCACGAGAGTATGGTTCGCAGAGACCACAGGCTGCGATAAAGCAGAGTACTCCGATTCTGCTTTCGAGGTATTATTGAGGTCGAAACCGGCCCCGATATTGGTCATGGCTGGAACATGGAAATTTTCCGGCAAGTCTAATCCATCGACAACAGCAATGATAGGCTCAGCCAATAGTAATACCAACTCCATTAATTAGGTGATCTATTTAGGCAACGAGGAAATGAATGAAAGCAAGGCTTTGATTGCAGTAACTACACGCCTAATTTCACAAAATCGTATGGAACGATTTTGAACAGCTTTAGCTGGCCACGCGGTGGTGGAGAACAGGACGTTCGTAATCAAATCAATAACCAAGACTAAAACGAAGTTTTATGTCTAACTAGCATTCATTTTAACAAGCATAAATGAATGTAAAATTAATGGATTTGGTGTAATCGTGATGACATATTGTTTGATGATATATGCATCATTAGAGCATCAACTACGTAAAAACTAAAAGAAAAAGCGCTCTACTACCCCGATCAAAAGAAAAAGCCCTACCAAAATCCAACAGCTTGCGGGTTGTTTCAATGCTTCCAGGGGTTACAATTATTTATCTAGAGGATCAAGTTAATTGGAAACGACAGCAGGTTATTATTGATTGTTTAGGTGAAAAATACAGGGACATTTATTCTTAAAACAAGTGCTGAATATCGGGTTAACCGCTCACCATTAGGTTGCCAGTGATAACAACCAGTTAACCGAGATTAATCTGATTGCTATAACAGGTTACACTAACGCAATATTTACCAATGGAATGATTCAATGAAAAAAAATCTTATCTCAACTTACAAATACCTTTTAATAGGTTATGGTTTTGGTGGGTTCGCGGTGCTTCTTGGACTCGTCATTCTTATCTTTGGCGAAGTAGGCAGAGGAATTGGGGATACTGTCTATCAATTTAGAGGATTTGAGCGCCTGTATTGCCTTTATCCTATTTTCATTGGTTTACTGTTTATTTTTGGCGGGCGTGAAAAACATACCGAATATAAAAATAAAAAGGACTGAGGTAAGCGCGCAGTTTAGCTGTTAATTGGATATTTTCAGTAACTGCTGGCCATCAATGAAGATTTCATATTCTCGCCTCAGTTTGCTGCATGTTAATGCTAACTGCTGCTAATAAGAATAGTTGATGAGTTAAAGAAGTGTGATTAGTTAATGCAGTCGTCATATTTGATTTTTACTGGCTATCCAACGCTTACCGGTTTGACTTGTAAATGAGGCGAATGCTTCCAATGAATCAACTGCATGATTAAAAGATAGTTTGAAAATTAAGAAAATTAAAATCAGCCAAAGTTTATGGGTGTCCGCTACTTTCTTAATTTTTGAGCACAGATATCTTATAAATAACCCATTTTAGTTCCTAACTTGGAGTGTATAAATTGTCTATCAGACCCGTTAGGAACCACACAAATCAATTATAAAAATAGAGCCTGCAAATTGCATAGTTGCAGGGGGGTTGACTTTTCCCCTGCAGAATCTATTTAATCTGAAAGCTGTTATTTTCATCTAACTCAGCAACTATCATGTCCTTTTCTGAGGTGTTATCTGCAAAGATAACCGCAATATGGGCATCTTCATCCCCTGCTGGTTGTGGTAACCAGTGCCAAACACCTTTATTTATAAGCACTGGTTGCCCTTGACTGATTTGAAATGCTTCTGCTTTTGATGTATCGGGTTTATCAGTTGGACTAGTACACAGCGGAGTAATAACGGCAATATTGATCGCACAATTCAAAGGAATAAGTATTTCAGCAGTTTCAAGATGTGCCTCCAATTCTGCATAGATCCCCTGGTGATCTTTTGCCACCAGATAACCTATTTCGCCTTTTCCACCATTAAAATCAAGGGGAAGCTGCTGCTTCCAATAACTTAAAATGGGTGTTTCACCCGTTGGTGTCGCAGTAGGTAACTCTAATAGTTGCCCATAAGCTTTAAAATTTTCTTTGTTTGCTTTTTTTACTTCTATTGCTCTCATTACTTTTTCCTCATCTATTTTGTTTTTATTTATCGCTCAGGCATCGATTTAATCAATATTTACAACGGTCGATATAACATGAGCGCTATGTTTCGTAAAAACTTCTTGAGCAAAATCAATCCAAGGCTAGGAAAGCATTACCTTCGCTCATTACTCGCAAGTCTAAAATAAAGAAAATTAATCTACCGAGAGCCTTCCACACTTTTATGAGGAAAGCTGCAACACAGGAAATAGTGCTAACTCGCTCACATAAATCCCATGAAACATGCCAACTATTTTGATTAATGCAGCTTAATCACACACAGACAGTCCAAAGCAAAAGAAAACGGGTGTTGCATATTTGACTGCTATCGCCCGTTTACAACTGAATAGGTTTTAACGCTTTAATTTCAATAAAAATGAGAGGGTTGATCTGGCCAAATGATCGGGTGATCTCTTAGTTTTGCAGCTACTGGAAAATTTTTTTGCAGGGAAACGATGGCAAATGATGCATTTTAAGCAAACCTACAGAACCGGACAACCATAAACTTTTATCTTCAAAATAAAACTATTTTCATTATCAATAAATCAAAATAACTAGCGAAATCCATTTGCTCGACCATGTCATGGGCATTTGAAAAAAGTAACTTAAGGGTGAGTGAATTTAGTTGAACACATCACGCTCATCATAAAGAAAAATACAATAGCATACTCATGATGTTGTTTTTTATTGTATAAACTTAGTTATTTAATTATGGCTGATGAGCCTATAATTTATTAATAAAATAATAATATTAGGCTGGTTAATAATGAGTATAAAAAAACAAAAAATAAAGGTGTGGGATTTTCCGACACGATTTTTCCATTGGGCAATGGTTTGTTTATTGGGTGGACTATGGTGGACAGCCGACAATGGTGAGATGCAATGGCATCAGGTATGCGCTTACGTGTTAATGACCCTGATAGCATTTAGATTGCTTTGGGGGTTCGTGGGAAGTGAAACATCTCAATTTAAACATTTTGTTGTATTACCCAAGCAAGCCATAGACTATGCCTTTAAGCAACCAAAGCCCCATTCAATAGGTCATAACCCGCTTGGTGGATATATGGTGATCTTATTACTAAGTTTGCTTGTTGCTCAGCTACTGAGTGGACTATTTGCCACTGATGGTATTTTTACAGAAGGCCCGCTTTCTTATCTTGTTTCTTCCGATACAGCAGGTTGGCTGACATGGTTACATAAAACCAATTTCAAGATAATTCTGGCGATGTCGGTAATTCATGTTATTGCGGTATTAGTGCACATGGTTAAAGGTGAGAATTTACTTAAGGCGATGTTCAGTGGCTATAAATATGTTAACTCAGGTAATACGGCACCTAAGCTGCGCTCACCATTGCTTGCATTGGCGATCATATTAGTCATTTTTACACTTGTATGGTTCGGGTTATTGGAACCCGTTGTAAGCTTTTTGTAGCCCTATACCTCTTGTAAACGTATAAAAAAAGCCCATTAAAATGGGCTTTTTATTAGTCTATGACCTATATGACTGTTAGTCCTTTTTATAGTCGTCGTGACAAGCTTTACAGCTTTTACCCGTGTTCATAAAAGCTTGTTTGAGGTTGTTTTTGTCGTCTGATTTAGCGGCAATAGCTAATGCAGCGGCATAATCTTGAAATGCCATCGCTTTGCTATCAAAGTCAGCCTTTTCTTGCCATATTTTAGCTGATGCTTTTGTATCGCCCTTATCAGATCCTGCAATAAAGCCTTCGTATGGTATTTTAGATAGTGCTGCAACATTATCTGCACGAGTACTAAATACTGCGGCATCAAAAGGTTTTTCACCTTTCATCATTGCCCCCATATCACCAAAGTTATAAGCAATTAAGTGGAAAGCGGCTTGACGGTATTCAATAGCATCTGCAGGCGCTTTGAAATTGTTTGCCAATACTGCGGGAGTAATCATCGCAGTTGCCACAACTGCTAGTAATATTTTTTTCATAGTAGTACTTCCCCTCTTTTTGTGGATGGTATAGCGCTGATACCCGCTATAGCTTGAGACTATAAAGGGATTACAACTTATTCTACACAATTTTAGTATTATTCTTCGATAGTGCACTACTTTGGTGATATAAATAAAATTAACAACTGAATAGATACCATTGTTTCTTGACACTTATCTACAGATATACTGCAACCTGCCCCCATTGAAAACATTTACTATAAATAGCAGAGATAAACACCCGGGCTTGTCCAACAATAGGATTAAGTCGTGCTTCGCTTTACTCACACGACCTATCCTTATTAGGTTTTTTATTGGCTACATACACATTAATTTTTTGCAGTTTTAATTTTCTGGCCTCCACAAAGAGGTTCGTCGCCAAATAATTGCGGCTGAAGGATCGGCATCATGCCTTTTAATACTTGCAGCGGTAAAGCAGAGGTAAAACTAAAATTCTCCGACTTTGCCCCTG
>JBATHQ010000302.1:0-2201 GCA_049667005.1 Psychromonas sp. | reverse complement strand
GGTTATCAATATATTGAGCATTGTTGCCGGTTAATAAACCAATTACAGTGGTCCAGGTTGCCGGGACATATTCATATTTCACCCCTAGATGAGCTGCAAAATCTTTCATCAGCTCAGTATCCATCCCGCCATTAATGACTTTGTCACCCAGTTTATAGTGGGTGACAAAATTGGCGTAGGGGATGCCGATATGTCGTAATACACCTGCCGCCTGGATTTCAGCCAGATCTCTGGCGCTGGCTTGGCTACTGATCATGACTAGAGCAGCCGAGAATAGTAGTGTTATTAAGCAAGTCCTTTTGGCTAGCATTTTTATTCCTTTGAGGTGTAGAAAAATACGTTCAACGGCGAATAAAAAACACCGCAGCTTAGAGCTTACCTAAGTTGCGGTGATGTGTCGATATTACATTGATAAAAAGAGTGAGCTCATTGCTTTAACGAGGCCTTTGACATCTTCTTCGTCATGGAACAGGTGCGTGGAAATACGCAGTGCATGTGACTCCTCTGCATCAGTTTCTGCTACTTTAAAATCAGTGGTGCGGATAATGTAACCGTATTCTTCACGTAATCTGTCCCGGAACTCATTTAAGGTTGTTAAATCGGTCTGATCGCTAAAGGGGTTGATAGTCGTGATGCCGCTTGACAGCGCAAGCACATTGGGAGCATAGAAATAAGCATCAGGGAAGGCTTTTAATAATGTCTCTTTACATAATGCACTCAAAGTTAACACACGATCTTCAATCTTATCACGGCCAATACTATCCCAGAGCAGACAGGAATCGGTTAATGCTTGCAGTGACGGAAAGTTATCATTACCTTTATATTGCAGTTTTAATTGTGTAGAGAAGTATTCAAGGTGACCTAATGATGAGTTAACGTACCATAATGGGGTTTCACGATCCGACCAGTAATTTTCTTGATCATCATCAAAACGAGAAGGGGTACGAACATAAAGGATACCTGTAGAGCCGGCACCACACTGCCATTTATGCCCTGAACCTGCATAAAAATCACAATCGATATCATGTAAGTCGATATTCAGCATACCGATTGTATGCGCACCATCAATCAAGGTTGGAATACTGTTTGGGATGGCAACCTCCTGACATATACGCTTCGCCGGCAGGGTTGTACCGGTTTTATAGGTAATATGTGAAAAAGTGATTAAACGGACGTTGCTATATTGTGCTACCGCATCATCAAAAACCTTGACGAAATCATCTTCGGTGATGGTATTGTTACCTGTATAAACCGGAATTTCCAGATAAACAACGGTCGCACCATAACGTTCAGCTAAAATAGTTAACGGGGAAATTGCCGCCACATGTTCATGGTGAGTGGTTAGGATCACGTCACCTGCTTTAAAGTCCAGTCCGTGAAGAATACTAAGCATGCCATCCGTGGTGTTGCGACTGATCACGATTTCATCGGCATTGGCGCCAAAACCTGGTGCAATGGCATCGGTCATTTCAGTAGTATACGGCCAGTCACCAAACTTATCCTGCATATCCCATGGGTTACTCGCTACAATACGGTTATTTGCATTATAGTTGTTGAGTACTTGGTTTGGCATTGAACCTGTTGAACCGACATTCATATAGGTTGTTTTCTTGTCGAGAACAAACTCTTTACTGACGTTTTCCCAGAAATTATTATTGTTCGAATAGCCCTTACTTTTTGCTTGAGCTGTGCTGGATAATAAAGCAGTTCCTGCACCTGCCAGAGCAAGTCCGGTAGTGGTTTTCAGAAAGTTGCGGCGACTTGGGGAATAAGGGTGGTTATTATTATCAATCACAGTTAAAACTCCATTTATTAATGTTAAAGTCCGTCATATTAATTTGAATCGAACATATTACGCATCGGGTGATTTAATCTCGATCTGTTTATACAATTATTTAGATCCAGTTCGCTTTATTAGTGCAAAAACTCTAAAAGTCAAAAAAATAAAGCAATTTATCTTAACTAAATTACGGCAATAACAAAAGTGAGTCGTTTTTTTATTTTATCTGACCATCTTTACAGCTTTATGAACAACGGCTTTTAAATGAATGAAAAGCAACTTATTACGCTGCCGTGATACTCGACAGATCAAAATATCCGCGTGATGTTAAGTAAATGTTGACTTAGACGTCTAGACGGCTTATTGTTCTCCCATCTTTTTGTTGTCATCGGCTTTGCGCATAGTGCATACAGAAAAATGC
>JBATHQ010000301.1:0-1949 GCA_049667005.1 Psychromonas sp. | reverse complement strand
CAGAGGCGTGATCAATTTTTCGACCATCTGCTCACTGAGAAAACGTCTGAAAAAATGATAGCCTTGCTGAGAGATAGTGGCATCACTGCGGCATTGATCGCCACAGCGAACATCTAAACTACAACATAGTGAACAAATCGCTTTACCGTATGCCGGGCAAAAGGTCATATCTTCGCGATCAAATTCATTTTCACAAATATGGCAGCGGGTCATCTCTGTGATCTCGGGTTGGTTGTGCGCTAACAAATAATATCTGCCTTTTGTTAACCAACCAATTAAAGGCACGGTAATAAAAGGTAACCCGCAAGCAATAAAAGAAGCAAGGGCCTTTATGGTTTCGCCATACCAGGAAAAGTGCGCGGTAAAACCAACAAAAGAAGCAATTAACATTGACCCGACCCCGACAGGATTAATGTCGTATAAATGAGACCGTTTAAACTCGATGTGTTTGGGACTTATCCCTAAGGGTTTATTAATAACCAGGTCGGCAACCACTGAACTTAACCAGGCCAGCACTATCACAGAAAAAACCGATAACATACTGGCGATGGTCTGATAAATACCTAACTCCATTAATAACAGCGCAATAATGACATTAAAAATCATCCATACAACGCGTCCAGGATGGCTATGCGTCACCCGTGAAAAGAAGTTTGACCATGCCAATGATCCGGCATAAGCATTGGCAACATTAATCTTTAATTGCGAAAGCACCACAAACGAGCAGGCGATGATCATACTCGTATTCGGGTTAGTAAAAACATAGCTGTATGCAAGTTGATACATATGCGCGGGATCACCGGCAAGCTCCACAGCAACACCTTGCTGCAGCGCAAAATAAGCTAAAAATGATCCCAGAAATAATTTTGCCGCGCCAAAAACTATCCAGCCAGGGCCCGCGGCAATCAGCGCCAACCACCACTTCCACGGACCTTGCTTTGGTTTTTCCGGCAAAAATCGCAAAAAATCAACCTGTTCACCGATTTGTGCGACCAACGCTAATAAAACGGCCGATGCAGCGCCAAATAATAACAGATCAAATGAAGCTCCCCGTTCTCCGCTACTGCCGGTAAAATGAAACCATTGTTCGAATTGACTGTCTGGATGGGAGAATACAAAAAACAGGGGGATAAGCTGTAAAGCAAGCCACACAGGTTGCGTCCAAACCTGAAAACGGCTGATATAGGTGATACCGTGGGTGACTAAGGGTAAAACAACAAGTGCACTGACAATATAACCAATGGTTAGCGGCAGGCCAAAAAGGATCTCCAGTGCCATCGACATAATAGCGGCTTCTAAGGCGAAAAAGACAAAGGTAAATGAAGCATAAATAAGCGAGGCGATAGTCGAACCAATATAGCCAAAACCCGCACCACGGCTTAACAGATCAATATCAACGCCGTATTTTGCCGCGTAATAACTAATCGGCAGGCCCGTAAAAAAAACCACCAGAGAAACCGCTAAAATAGCCCAAGCTGCGTTTTCAAAACCGTAGTTTAAGGTTATCGCTCCGCCGATCGCCTCTAATACTAAAAATGAGACAATACCAAGCGCGGTGTTTGATATTCGGCTTAATGACCACTTTCTTGCTCGCCTTGCGGTAAAACGCAACGCGAAATCCTCCATCATCTCATTGGCCACGAGTTTATTATAAATTCGTCTGGTCGCTAATATTTTTTGATTAGATGCCATCTGAGACGACTTGCTTGTTTAAGTGATTAATCTGTTTTATTCCTAAATTTGCAACAGCTTCATAGGGTCTATCTTGATAGGGTCTATTCCTATTCTCACGGTCTGGTCTTAGTCCATCCTACACAAAAATCAAGTGTTTTTATATGCGTATATTTACGTAGTCAATTGCGCAGTTTTACGCATACCCACTCTTTACTAATTAGCTGATACTAGTCGCAGTGATAATAACGGACATGTTGATCACCACAGCTTTATAA
>JBATHQ010000300.1:0-25197 GCA_049667005.1 Psychromonas sp. | reverse complement strand
CCGTTAATCAATTTTCAGGTCTTTTTATTAAATGCACAGGGAGATCCTGTTCTGTATCCGACTGCCCGGTTTAAAGAGAGGGATCAAAAGGAGCAATTTATTCGCGTACCGATTATGCTAGATGGGCAGACCATCGGCTGGATTGCGCTGATGCAGCGGCAAATGATCACGGGTAAATTAACGGAAAGTTTTTTCAAACAGCAATTAAATAATTTTTACTGGATTGCGGCCTGGGCTGCGCTGTTTTCTTTCGTGGTTGCCGCCTTATTAGTACGTCATTTTCTGCTGCCTTTAAAAAACCTGCGCCTTGGTGTACAGGCGTTAGAGAGTGGAAACTTTAAACATAAAATTCCGGTTCAGGGTGAAGATGAGTTAGCCGAGTTATCACAAACTTTTAACCGCTTAACTAATACTCTTAATCAGCAAAAAATATCCAGAGAACAATGGATTGCGGACATCTCTCATGAGCTGCGTACCCCTATTGCTGTTCTGGTCAGTGAGATAGAGGCGATAGAGGATGGAATCCGCAAGCCTGAGCCGAAATATATTAAATCACTACATGATCAGGTGATGAACCTTAGCCGTCTTGTTGATGATCTTTATCAATTATCACTTTCCGATGCCGGTGTACTGATTACAAACCTTGAACAAGTTGATTTAACGCAGCTGATTGAGAGTGCCGCTAACCAGAATGAAGTGCGTCTGGCGGAAAAAAATATTCATCTGCAACGACGTTATAATCTGCAGCAGAAGATTGAGTTACAGGCTGATAGGAAATCTTTATCGCAGCTTATTTCCAATCTTTTGGAAAATAGCTATCGTTATACCGATCCCGACGGGCAGCTCAATGTCAGCCTTTCAAAAAAGCAAAGCAGCGTTGAACTGATTATCGAAGATAGCGCACCTGCCGTGCCTGATGACGCCCTGCCCAAATTATTTGAACGTTTATTCCGGGTTAACAAATCGCGCAGCAGAGCTAGCGGTGGCTCTGGCTTAGGCCTCTCTATCTGCGAGAATATTGTCAAAGCTCATGGCGGACAGATTGTCGCCAACCATTCCCCTTTAGGGGGGCTGCAAATAAAAATTTCACTGCCTTTAAAGGATAATTAAGATGAATTATCAAGATATAACTATTTTGATTGTTGAAGATGAGCCTTCACTTGCCAGCGTTTTATGTGAATACTTTATACAAGCAGGGTTTAAAACCCATCTTATTGATAACGGTCTTGAAGTGATTGACTGGGTTAAACGCCATCAGCCCGATCTACTGATTCTTGATTTAATGTTACCCGGGCGAAATGGCCTTGATATTTATCGCGAGTTACGCACTTTCAGTCAAGTACCAGTGGTGATGGCAACAGCCAGGGTCGATGAAATCGATCGCCTGTTAGGGTTGGAGTTAGGTGCCGATGATTATATCTGTAAACCATACAGCCCCAGAGAAGTTGTCATCAGAGTTAAGAATATATTACGCCGTTCAACCGAAGAGCATAACGCCTTACAGAGTTATGCAGGCCTTAATATTGATGAGCAGAAAATGCAGGTGTCACTTAACCAAAAAGCGATTGTACTGACGCCGGCAGAGTTCCGTTTATTGGCCTTTTTTAATAAACATCCTGAGCAGGTTTTTAGCCGGGAGCAATTGATGACGCAAATCTATTCTGATAATCGGATTGTAACTGACCGTACGATTGACAGCCATATCAAGAATTTACGTAAAAAACTTCAGGATGCTTCACCGGAAAGTGAATGTATTAAATCGATCTATGGCGTTGGTTATAAATTAGCACTATAAAATACTTTTTTTCTCCATATTCTCTTCACATTTGCTTTCTATAGTCTATTCATACAGAAAATCATTGCATTGAGTCACGCTGAAAAGTGCAATGATTATCCCGCTATAACAGACAATATTTGATTAAAACAAGAGGGTTAATATTATGAAAAAATCACTTTTAATTACCGGCGCTTTGTTAATGACAGCTTCTGCTTCTCTTTTCGCTGCAGAGCAAACTCAAACTCAAAGTACATCTGCTCAGATGGGCAATAATAACCGTCCGACCTTTGAACTGCTAGATGCAAATAAAGACGGTAAGTTGATAAAAGAGGAACTGCGCGGCCGTTTATTAGCGAACTTCGCTGAAGTCGACACGGATGCGAACGGATCACTGTCTGCTGAAGAGTTTAACAGTCGCGCCAATATGGGTAAACAGGGTCAAAAAGGCGATCGTCCAAATCGCCCGACCTTTGCACAGTTAGATACAAATAAAGACGGTATGCTGGCAAAAGATGAAGTGGGCGGTCGTTTATTAGCGAACTTCGACCAGGTCGACACAGATGCGAACGGATCACTTTCTGCTGAAGAGTTTAACAGTCGTGTCAATATGGGTAAACAGGGTCAAAAAGGCGATCGTAAAAATCGCATGACCTTTGCACAGTTAGATGCAAACAAAGATGGTAAGTTGGCAAAAGAGGAAGTGCGCGGACGTTTATTAGCGAACTTCGATCAAGTAGACACGGATGCGAACGGAACACTTTCAGCTGAAGAGTTTAACAGTCGCGTCAATATGGGTAAACAGGGGCACAGAGGAGATCATGGACATAAAGGGCATAAAGGACAAAAAGATTATCGCATGACCTTTGAACAGTTAGATGTAAATAAAGATGGTAAGTTGGCAAAAGAGGAAGTGCGCGGACGTTTATTAGCGAACTTCGATCAAGTAGACACGGATGCTGACGGAACACTTTCTGCCGATGAGTTTAACAGTCGCGTCAATATGCGCAAAGATGGTCAAAATAGAAATCGTCCAACTTTTGAGCAGCTAGATACGAACACAGATGGTAGTCTTTCAGCTGAAGAGTACAATGCCACTCCTAAAATGGCTAAATGATAAACCTGTTTTTTAACGACAAAAAGGCGCTCACTGCGCCTTTTTTATTTATCGATATTGCAGTTAATAATATTTTTAAAATGTTTTTGTTTAGTCAGCAGGTAATCAATATCCGGTGGAAACTCTTTGTTGGATTTTGCGTGTTTGATCATGTCGAATACTTTAAATTCCGTTAACAGCGCATACTGGTAAGGGGTAAAGTCACTGTTCGCCTGTAACGTCGGGTCAAAGTAGAGATCCCCTTTTTTAATGATCGCATGTTCGACTAAAGGATCTTCACAACGAAAGCCAAGCACATAACGTTCACCGTGGCGATAGATGACATTCATATAACTGTTGTAAAAGCTCTCATTTTCTTTGCTTATGCACTTTGCCAAAGCATCTTCAGGCATTGCATTAACCGTAACAATTTTGATTTTGTCGGCGTTGAAATTTAATGCAGTCAGTTGATTATGGATAGCGGTCACTTCTAAGTTTGTCACGTTAAATACCTGGTTAATAAAAATGCCCGCCATTATACGTGACTCACTGTCTATGCCAATCACTATCATCGAGTTAGGCAAGATAACCAGTAAAATAGACTGACAGCTGATCGCTGTTTATAAGAGTTTCATTTTGATCAGCATGGTTTGTTTTTCAACCCGAATTGATTCGACTACTGACTTGGCCATTTTTTCCTGTATTTTTTCATCTTGAAATTTGTATAACGGATAGATTTGTACCGCTTGTTCTAAACTCAGTAGCGCAATTCTTTTGATTTCCGGAATAAATTCGGGTGGCATATCGTTTATGTCGACCGAGACAATACTCGGGTTGATAAGGTAGAAAGCTCCCTTTTCCGGGTTATAGGTTACGCCACCTTTTACATATGCCTGACCAGAGCCTTTGATACTGCCAAGGGCAACCAGATCAATTTTAGTAAAAAGCCCGACTTCATTGGTACCTTCAATCAAATCGACTTGAGAGTCGTATATTTTAGCCGCAAGATAGGCGGCTTCTCTCTCTATCGGCAGTTCCCGAGTAACTTTTTGCTGCAGTTCCTGCTCGGTGATTTGTAATGTGTAAGAGGTAGCCGCTGCAAATTGAGGCAATACTAACAGGCAGATAAAAAGTAGTTTTGCGTACATGATGTTTCCTCTGGTATCGGTGTCGATACTGTAAAGTTAATCCTATCTTATCTTATAGCAGTTTATATTTAATCGATTAAATATTTTGTAAAACCTTGGATTACTTCCAGTTGTGTCCCGCTAAAACCTTCTTTTTTATTCCTGATAAAAGTTTTTGCCGTTGAAATGCCTCTTCGCTGAGCGAAATACAGCATTTATCTTCAGATGTGATCAAATATCAACCATGCCACGTAATAACAGGACTACTAAGGAGTGCCACATGAAATTAGCTTTATTTCCAGTGAACGTTTTTTTACTGCCTGGCGGTGTAACGCGATTACGTATTTTTGAAGCCCGTTACAAAAGGTTAGTTGCCCAGGCGATGGCAAGTGGTCAGGGTTTTGGATTATGCCTGCCTAATGGGGAGAAAGGTCTGTATCCAATTGCTACCAGGGTTGAAATTTATGATTTTGGTCAGGATGAAAATGGTTTGTTAACCATTGATATAAAAGCAATCGAACGCTTTACATATACTAATATCAGCTCTGATAGCGATGGATTATTACATGCGGATGTCACCGTTATCAAAGATTGGCAGGCGACTGAAATGCATTCGCAATATCAATTTATGCTGGCGCCTTTAAAAATGGTGTTAACTGCTCACCCATTGTATGCACAACAGGATAAGCAGCAAACTTTTGATAATCTCAGTTGGATTTGCCAGCGCTGGTTAGAGATATTACCGATACCGGTAGATAAAAAGTACTGGCTTGCCAGCCAAAGCAGTTTAGTGCCGAGCATTGACTTTATCCGTGAAGTGATTGAGGAATCAAATAAGGTAAGCCATGCAGTCGATTAAAAACATCAAGACTGATAATAATTTTTGTTTTTGATGATCCACTCTTAACTTTCTGTCGTATAAACCGTTCAACTACATCCGTTCGTCTTATAATGTAAGGATATTTAAATATGATTGTAAGCATTGCACACAACGTAACGGACAGAAATTTGAATAATTTAGAGTTGGATAACCTCGACGATCAGCAGCTACAGATAAACTTGTGGCTGGAAAAGGTTGCTAGAGAGCAGGACAAGCAGGCCTTTGCGCATTTATTTAAATGGTTCGCACCGAGAATTCGAAGCCATGGTTTACAGCGATTCAAGCAGGAAGCGATGGCAATGGAACTGGTACAGGAAACGATGTTATTGGTGTGGCGAAAAGCAGCTATGTTCAATGCGGAAAAAGGCAAAGCGAGCACTTGGATCTATACGGTAATGCGTAACCACTGCTTTGATATGCTGCGTAAAAAACAGAGTCAGAAAGAAAGTAGCCTCAGTGATGATCTCTGGCCAATGATTGCAGAGCAGGAAGATTCTCAAGATGAAGATCATTTGCAGCAAAGATCATTATTAAGCCATCTTAACAGCTTACCTTTACAGCAGAAACAGGTGGTTGAAGCCATTTATCTGCAGGAGATGACTCAGCAGGAGTTAGCTATTCATCTCGATGTCCCGTTAGGCACGGTTAAATCCCGGCTGCGCTTGGCAATGGCAAAATTAAAATCAAAATTGGAGGCGGAGAATGATTAAACATCATCCAGCACGTGAATTATTAGTTAAGCATAGTAGTGCAGAGTTACCGCTTGCCTTATCAATCGCAGTCAGTGCGCATCTTGAAATGTGTCCTCAATGTCAGGCGCTGGCAAGACAGATAACCAGCCGTCAGGCAGATCTTTTATGGTCGGAAGAGCAAACGCAGGAGGTTGATTTTTCGAGCATGTTAAATAATATTTTTGAGCATCAGCCGGCGTTACCTTTAGAGCAGAAAGTAGAAGGTCAGAAAGTCGAGCAACAAAATAAACCGCTGAACATTACGTCTGTGGCGGGCAGTCAATATCAGTTACCCAGAGCATTGACCTCTTTTGAACATTTAAAATGGTCCGCTTTTGGTCCTATAAGCCGCGCGCGTATTATTAAAGATGCCGATAATACTCGCGCCAGTTTATTGCATATCGATAAAAATGGGGTTATTCCAAGCCATCAGCACAAAGGTTATGAATTAACACTGTTACTGGAGGGATCCTTTGCTGATCAGGATGGCGTGTATCACAAAGGTGATTTTATCTGGCTGGATAATCAGGTAGAGCACGCTCCATTCACCAAAGAAGGCTGTCTATGTTATACGGTCCAAGATGCTCCCCTGCATTTTGTCTCCGGTTTCAGCAAGGCACTTAATCCGCTCGGTCAGCTAATTTATTAAAATGTGGAGCCGCCACAAAATATTGTTATTTGTATCTAACACTTTGTAAATATTGATGTTAAATTGTTTTTATGTTTTTTAAATATCCCGGGTGAAATAAGATGTATCAATTTTCCGATAAAAAAATTCAGGTTGGTATCAGCAGTTGCCTGCTCGGTAACAAAGTTCGCTTTGATGGCGGGCATAAGCAGAGTACATATTGCCAGAAAGTATTGGCCAATTATTTTGATTTTAAGCCTATCTGTCCGGAGATGGCGATCGGTATGGGAGCACCAAGGAGGGCGATTAGACTGATTAAGGATAAGGACCGAATTCGTGTGATTGCCAGTGATGGTAGCTTTGAAGTGACCGAACAATTAAATACTTTTTGTCAACAAACCAGCCCTTTATTAAGCCCCTTCAGCGGTTATATCTTCTGCGCTAAATCGCCAACCTGCGGTATGGAGCGCGTTAGCCTATATAAAGAGGGGACCAATCAGGGCAATCGTGATGGCGTAGGCGTGTTTGCGGCAAAAATAATGGCGGATCATCCTTTAATGCCGGTAGAAGAAGATGGCCGTTTAAATGATATGTTATTACGGGAAAATTTTATCACCCGCGTTTTTGCCTATCATAAATGGCAGTCATTAGTCGCAAGTGGACTAACGATCAGCAAAATGATTCAGTTCCATGCTCAGCATAAATACCTGCTAATGGCCCATAACCCGACGCTTTATTATAAACTCGGTCCTCTATTAGGCGGTCGTAAAGAACCCGTTGAGGTGACTGCGCAACAATATATAGAAGGGTTTATGGCTACCCTTAAAACCCTGCCAAACCGTAAAAGTCACTCCAATACATTATCGCATCTGCAGGGCTATTTTAAGCGCGTATTAAGCAGTGAGCAACGTGTCGATCTGGCTGAAAACATTGATAAATACCGCCAGGGATTATTACCGTTAATGGCGCCGATTACCCTGATCACACATTATCTTACTATCTACCCTGATCCTTATCTGCAGCAGCAGGTATACCTGCATCCTCACCCGGATGAATTGAAACTACGCTATGCGCACTAATACTTTTTACCTCTTGTACAGGGAGATGATTTTTTGCTAATGGAGGAGAACAGTTATGCAGTTAGTTTGGTTTCGTCGAGATTTACGGACTTCAGATAATGCGGCCTTATATTACGCCTCGTTAAAGGGACCCGTTACCGCGGTTTATTTTGTCACGCCTAAACAGTGGGAAAAACATCATTTAGCGCCAATCCAGGCTGATTTTATTCAGCAAAACTTAAAAAGTTTAGCGCAGCAATTAAGCGCTTTGGGCATTACTTTGTTAGTCGAAGAGGTCGCTGATTTTGCCGCTATTCCAGCACGTCTTGCTGAGATACAAAAAGCTTTTAAGGCTGAGGCTATTCATGCCAATGTCGAACCGGAAATTAATGAAAAACAGCGCGATCAGGCGGTTGTAAATGCAGGCTTACCTTTACAGCTTTATCAATCAGACTGCGTTTTAGATGCCGGCAGCGTACTCACCAAACAAGGTGAAATGTATAAGGTCTTTACTGCTTTTAGAAATGCCTGGATGACCAAAGTAAAGCAGAGCAATATCAGACCATTACCCAAACCCGCCGCGCAGTTATCAGCTGTAAATCCGCTTGATGTTCAGGATATTCAGTTCAATTACGCTAAAAAATCCAGTCAAGCCTGGCCTGCAGGTGAAGCAGAAGCGCAGCGGCGTTTACAGCATTTCATTTTACAGGATATAGAGGATTATCACCTGCACCGGGATTTCCCCTCTGTCGATGGCACATCACAACTGTCGGCTTATTTAGCGCTTGGCGTGATCAGTCCCAAGCAGTGTGTCAATGCGGTTCTGGCCGCTTTCCCCTATGCTTTGGATGCCAAAGAGTCGGGCGCTTTTTGCTGGTTAAATGAAATAGTCTGGCGGGAGTTTTACCGTCATTTGACGATACTTAATCCGGAATTATGTAAAGGTAAAAACTTTAACAAACTGGCCGATAATATTGACTGGAGTAATAACCTGGCGCATTTCCAAGCCTGGTGTGAAGGGCGCACGGGTTATGGTCTGGTGGATGCGGCTATGCGCCAGTTAAATGAAACCGGCTGGATGCATAACCGCTTAAGAATGGTGACCGCCAGTTTTTTAACCAAGCATCTGCTTATCGACTGGCGTTGGGGTGAGACCTATTTTATGGAGCACCTGATAGACGGTGATCTGGCCTCTAATAACGGTGGTTGGCAATGGGCTGCGAGCACCGGGTGTGATGCGCAACCCTATTTTAGAATTTTTAATCCTATCATCCAAAGTCAAAAATTTGATCCAAAGGGATTGTTTATTCGTAAATATGTTCACGAGCTCATTGAATTTGATAATAAAAAAATTCACCTGCCGGTGAATCCAATCGTTGAGCATAAGCAAGCCAGATTAAATGCATTAGACAGATATGCAGTACTAAAAAAGGGTTAATAATGGCCACTGAACTGATTGATAAATTTTGTCGTATATATGAAAGTTTAGATAAGCACAATCTCGAACAGTTGGGAAGGGTTTATCGTGACGATATAAATTTTGTCGATGCCCTGCATAACCTGCACGGGTTAGATCAGCTAAACGATTATTTTGCCCATCTTTATGCCAATCTGCTGTTTTGTGATTTTACCATTGAAGATGTGATTAAAGGGGAAGGACAAGCCAGTATTGTCTGGACAATGAAATATGCACATCCCAAAATCAATAAAGCCAATCCGATTCTCGTCAACGGTTGCTCGCATCTTAAATTCGATCAAAAAATTTATTATCACAGAGACTTTCTCGATATGGGGCAGATGCTCTATGAACATCTGCCGTTATTAGGTGGAGTGATCCGTACAGTTAAAAAGCGAGTTGCATCATGAAACGTATTATTATCACCGGAGCAACCTCCGGCATCGGTAAAGCCCTGTGTGAGCTTTATCAGAGTCAGGGTTATGAAGTTATCGCCTGTGGTCGTAATCAGCAGGTGCTGGATGAAATAGGCCGCTTAGCAAACATCTCTACATTGGCCTTTGATATCAGCGACAAACAGCAGGTTGAGCAGGCATTGGAAGCTCTGCCGGAATTGGATCTTGCCATTTTAAATGCGGGCAGTTGTGAATATATCGATGATCCTAAAAATTTTGACGGTGATCTTTTTGCACGTGTCATTACTACTAATTTAATTGCCTTAGGTTATTGTTTACAGAGTGTATTGCCTAAAATAAAAAAAGGCGGTCGACTGGCGCTGATGGGCTCAAGCGCAAGTTATTTACCCTTTGCCCGCGCTGAGGCTTATGGCGCTAGCAAAGCAGGGGTTGCTTATTTAGCGAAAACATTAGCGTTGGATCTTATTGATGATGGAATCCACGTATCTTTGATTAATCCCGGTTTTGTTAAAACCCCTTTAACAGATAAAAATAATTTCGCTATGCCGATGTTGATTAGCGCAGATCAAGCTGCGCAGCATATTTTTAAAGGATTAAAAAAAGGGAAAAGAGAGATCCATTTTCCCGTTGCTTTCACTCTGACACTTAAATTTTTTGCCCTATTGCCCCAGTCAGTGTGGACTTTTGTCTCAACAAGGATGATTAATAAATGAAAAAAATAGCCATTATAGGTAGTGGTATTTCCGGGTTAACCTGCGCGCATCTATTAAATAGTCAATATGATATTGAGGTATTTGAAGCCGGAGATTATATCGGCGGCCATACTGCCACCAAGGAGGTTTCATACGCAGGAAAAACCTGGCGCATTGATACTGGCTTTATTGTTTTTAATGATAGAACCTACCCCAATTTCGAAAAGTTGCTGGCCAAGATTGGTATCGACAGAGCCGCAACGGAAATGAGTTTCAGCGTTAAAAATGAGGATAGCGGTCTTGAATATAACGGCAATAATCTCAACACCTTATTTGCCCAGCGGGAGAATATTTTTAATCTGAAATTTCTTAAGCTGATTAAAGAGATCCTGCATTTTAATAAGTTATGCAATACGGCCTGGAGCAGTAAAACCCTTGATAAAGAGATCAGTTTAGGGGCTTTTCTGGATAACAAAGGGTTCAGTGAATACTTCTGTGTACATTATATTTTACCGATGGGCGCGGCTATCTGGTCGTCCAGTTTAGAAGATATGAAAGCTTTCCCGTTGTATTTCTTTGTCCGTTTTTTTTATAACCATGGTCTGTTAACGGTCAATAACCGTCCGCAGTGGTATGTGATCCCCAATGGGTCAGATAGTTATGTACCGCCGTTAATTAAGGGGTTTGAAGATAAAATCCACCTCAATGCTGCCGTCTCTGAAGTTATTCGTAAAGAGGGGCGCATTGAATTGAAAATAGCTCAGGGGGAATGGCAGGTATTTGATGAAGTGATCCTTGCCTGTCACAGCGATCAGGCGCTGCAACTACTCGGTGATTTAACTCAGGATGAACAGGTCATTCTCGGCAAGATGGCTTATCATAATAATGAGGTGGTGTTGCATACGGATGCGTCTCTGCTGCCTAACAATAAACGTGCCTGGGCAGCATGGAATTATCATTTAAGCAGTGATAATCAACGTCCTGCCGCAGTGACCTATAATATGAATATACTGCAGAATTTACCTGCCGATGCGCCGTTGTTCTGCGTAACGTTAAATCAGACCAGCGCGATAGCGAAGGATAAAATTTTAGCAACGTTTAACTATGCGCACCCGGTGTTTAATCAGCTGAGCATAACCGCACAGCGAAAAAGAGACATTATCTGCGGGAAAAACAACACCCATTTTGCCGGGGCATATTGGTACAACGGTTTCCATGAAGATGGTGTTAAGAGTGCCCTTGATGTATGTCGGCGTTTTGGTGTGTCACTTTAGCAAAACAGGACGAAAAAATGGAAAAGCTCAACTCCTGTATTTATGTTGGTGAAGTCAGGCATAAGCGCCTGCAACCCCGTGAACACAGTTTTATCTATAAGATATTTTTGCTGGCTATCGACCTTGATGAAGTAGACAAACTCGATGCGCTTGGCGGGTGGTTTAAGCGTGATAAGTTTGCCCCTTTAAGTTTTCGCTGTTCCGATTATCTGCAGCAAACAAAGCCTGTCACTAAACAACTGGTATGGCAGAAAGTAGAGCAATTAGGCGCTGAAAACCTAGCCGGACGGGTGCTGTTTATCGGCCAGATGCGCTGTTTCGGCCTGTATTTCAGTCCGATAAATTTGTACTACTGTTATAACCAGAGTAACCAATTAGTTTATCTATTAGCTGAAGTCAGTAATACACCGTGGCATGAGCGTCATTATTACCTTATTGATATTAATGACAATTTAATCACCGATAAAGATTTCCATGTGTCACCTTTTATGGACATGAATATGCAGTACCATTGGCGGATTAAAGCGCCGGGAGAGCAGTTAATGCTGCATATAGAGAACTACCGTGAGAAAAAAATATTCACCGCCAGCTTAAATATGCAGCGTCGCGAATTTTCCAATAAAAATTTACGCAACTGTGTTCTGTCGATTCCGGTAATGACGCTAAAAATTCTGGCCGGTATTTATTGGCAAGCTTTAAAATTGTTTATTAAGGGGATTCCTTATGTTGCCCCCCCTACAAAAAAAGGAAATTGATCATGTCTGTTAACACTTCTCAAGTCACTACCAGCAGTAAAAGCATGGGTTATCTGGATCAATTTGCAAAAAGAATATTGGTTTCAATATTAGGCACAATGCAGCAGGCATCTCTGCTGTTGGTCGATGATAACCAGGAGATTCTGCTGGGTAATCCAAAGGCAAGTTTAAAAGCTAAAGTGGTGATAAAAAATCCCAAAACCTACCGTAAAATTCTCTTCGGTGGAAGCATAGCTGCGGGCGAGTCCTATATTCAAGGCTGGTGGAGCAGTCCGGATCTCACTAAAGTGATCCAGGTATTAGGGCGAGAGCAGGGGGTGCAGGACAAAATTGAGAAACGTCTGGCCAAAATAATGACGATTCCCAGCTGGATTTATCATAAAACCCGTAAAAATACGCGTAGTGGTGCGAAAAAGAACATTGTTGCCCATTACGATCTGGGCAATGAGATGTATCAGCTTTTTTTAGATAAAGAGATGCTCTATTCAAGTGCGATCTATCCCAGTGCAGATGCCAGTTTAGATGAGGCGCAACTGCACAAATTAAAAACTATTTGTGAAAGATTAGAATTAAAAAAAGGCGAAACACTGCTTGAAATCGGGACGGGTTGGGGCGCATTGGCCATTTATGCTGCGCAACATTATGGCGTCAAGGTAACCACCACCACCATTTCAGATGCACAATTTGCGTATAGCCAGGCTCGTATCAAGCGCCTCGGCTTGGAAGATCAGATAACACTGTTAAAATCTGATTACCGGGCGTTAACTGGACAATACGACAAGCTGGTGTCAATCGAAATGATTGAAGCTGTTGGTCATGAGTATATGGCCAGTTTTTTTGCAACCTGTAACAAACACCTTAAAGCGCACGGTAAAATGTTGATTCAGGCGATTACCATTGCCGATCAGCGTTATGACAGTTATCGCTCCAATGTGGACTTTATTCAGCGTTATATTTTCCCGGGCGGCTGCTTACCCTCAATCAGTGTGATGGCGTTTAATGTATCCCATAAAACGGATATGGTGATCACCGCGCTGCATGATATCGGTATGGATTATGCCAGAACCTTAAAGCATTGGAGTGAGCAGTTTGAGGCATCGCTTATGGAGATTAAAAAACTCGGTTATGGAGATGACTTTATCCGTTTGTGGCGTTTTTATTTCAGCTATTGTGAAGGTGCATTTTTAGAAAGAAATATCAGCACGGTACATTTAATTGCCGTTAAACCCTCTTTTAGAAAGCAGATCGATTAACATGGCTAATTTTATTACTCGGCATTTTTATTGGATTAACCTTGTCTGGTTTCAATTAGTTTGGTTTGTGGCAGTTTTTTTTACCGCTCAGGGAGAGCTGTTTTTAATCTTCTCTTTGCTGCTGCATTTTTATCTATCGCCTAACCGCAAGCAGGATCTTGCCAGCCTGATCACTATCTCTTTGATTGGAGGGCTGGCAGATGCAGGTGTTTCCTGGCTGGGCTTTATGGTCTTTTCGGAAGGCGTTTTAATGCCTCTCTGGTTACTGTTGTTATGGGCTCACTTTTCAGTAACGCTTAATCATGGCATGTCCTGGCTGAATAAAATCCCGCTTTATCTGCAGGTTTTGTTTGGCGGATTATTCGGTCCACTGAGTTATTACGCCGGATACAAATTAGGCGCGGTTGATTTTTTGCCACCTGAGTGGCGGACATTATTTATACTGATAGTGATCTGGTCGACTCTTTTACCCGTATATTTACTACTATCGCGAATATATGGGGGCCGTTATGGTTATTCAGCGCAAAAATCCAGTTAAAAAAAACACCTTATTGCTGCTTAGTTTTTTTGTCAGTATACTTTTTTTTAAGCCAGCCTATGCGGATGTTACCGCGCAACTTAAAACTGTCGGCACAGGGGAGATGTCCTGGTTTCTGATGGATATCTACAAGGCATCATTGCACAGTGCCGATGGCGTTTACACTGCTAAAAAATACCCTCAGGCATTAAAAATTCGTTATCAACGCGATTTCAAGAAGGAGGGGCTTGTTGATGCCACTGAAAAAGAGTGGCAAAAAATGCCTCTTACCCGTCAACAATATAAACCCTGGTTAAGGCAACTTTCTGCATTGTGGCCTGATGTTAAAAAAGGCGATAGCATCACCCTTTTCGTCGCTGCAAATGGTCAGGCTAGTTTTTATCATAATAACCGCTTATTAGGCGAAATAGACAATGCCGATTTCGCCGATGCATTTCTTGATATCTGGTTAGATAAAAATACCAGTCAACCGCGTTTACGCAGACAATTAATAGGTGGATAAGATGAAAAAAGTGATTGTTGTGATTTTTAGTGCGCTGCTTTTTGCCTGCAGTGCGCAAAGCGTGAATGATTATGCTGATTCCTCACCTAAATTTGCCGTTGAAAACTATTTTAACGGGCCGTTACAGGCGCAGGGCATAGTACTGGATCGCGGTGGTAAGGTAACACGCCGTTTTACAGTGGAAATGATCGGCACATGGCAGGGAGCGCAGGGTAAATTAGAGGAGTGGTTTGTCTTTGATGATGGTGAAAAAACCACGCGGACCTGGCGGATAACGAAAATAGGTGAGGGACGTTATAGCGGTACTGCCGGCGATGTGGTTGGTATCGCTGCCGGTGAGAGTGGCGGTTTTGCACTGCACTGGGATTATCAACTGGACTTGCCTTTCGAAGGTAATACGGTGACTGTTACTTTTGATGATTGGTTATATCAAGTAGACAGTAATGTTGTGATAAATCGCAGCTTCATTACTAAATGGGGATTTAGGGTTGGTGAGGTGATTTTGGTGATAACTAAAAAATAGCCGTTGAGCAATGTGTTAGCGGATCTACTATGCTTTCGCAGCTTGCTGCAATATTGCTTTCGAAAAAAGATTGTAAAGGCTCAATTGGGCCTGATTCCTCGTCGTTTAAGCCACTTTCTCTGATCATCCAAAAGCTGTTTTTTATGGTCGATATATAAACAGCTTTAGCCCCAATAGCAAACAACGATTTTTCTTTGTCAACAATATGTAATTGTGCTGGTAAATGAATTTTTAATCGTTTATTTTACATAAAAACCGTTTTGATATTTGCCTTTTTTATTTCAATTTTGCCTTTTTTAGCCTTGTTTTATGTCTGTGATGTATAAAGAATAAATAAATTATATTTTTTTTGCTATTATTTTCAATGTGATAGGGTTGCTTTAACAAGGTGTTAACAAAAAGTGGCACTATGAAATAACAAAATTGGATTTTATATTCTTGAGGCGGTAGAATGAGCGGGAATATCACCCCTGTTATTAGAACGATTATAGAGCAATAATATACGAGACGTATGTTCTTGTATAAGGGCGCTGTTGGCGTTATTTTTTGTATTAGGAAGTTTCTAAAGTGCATTTTGCTCTGTAAAGCTGTTTCCTTTCCATAAAATAATATTTAATTGCTTAGTTGTGTGTTTACCTACAAATTAGGTCTTAACTAGCACTTTGAAAACATGATTTGTAAAACAGTATAGGTTCACTTTACCGTTTTATCTTGAAGGACGTATTTATGACTAATAAAGAGCAAAACGCTCAAGGCCTCTATGTGCCAGAGATGGAACATGATGCCTGCGGTATCGGCTTTGTTGCACATTTAAAAAATAGCAAGTCACATAAAATTGTAACCCAGGCTTTAGATATGCTCGCGCGCATGGAGCACCGTGGTGGACAAGGCTGCGATCCATGCAGTGGCGATGGTGCCGGTATTCTTTTACAAAAACCGCATGAGTTTTTAGTAAATGAAGCGTTAAAAATTGGCATCACCTTACCCAAATTTGACCAATATGGTGTAGGTACCATCCTTTTTCCAAAAGATAGCAACCAGCGTAAAGAGTGTCGTGAAATTTTAGATCGAAATGCGCAGCGTTTAGGTCTTGAAGTGATCGGCTATCGTGTTCTGCCTACGGATAATTCCATGCTTGGCGCTGATCCGCTAATCACTGAACCACAGTGCGAGCATATGTTCGTAACCGGTGGTCCGGATATGGATCCTGCTGTATTAGAGCGTAAATTATTTATTCTGCGTAACTACTCAATACGTATCTGTCTGCAGTCAGTTGCCGGCATTGAAGATTATTTCTACATTAATACCTTCTCCTATAAAACCATTGTTTATAAAGGCCAGTTAACCACTGAGCAAGTACCTCAGTACTTCCTTGACTTACAAAATCCAAGCATGGTAACTGCGCTTGCTCTGGTGCATTCGCGTTTCTCTACTAATACTTTCCCACGCTGGCGTTTAGCGCAGCCTTTCCGTTATATCGCCCATAATGGTGAAATTAATACTGTACGTGGCAATATTAACTGGATGAAGGCGCGTGAAGCGCTACTGCAGTCAGAATTTTTCAGCCGTTCAGAATTAGATATGCTGATGCCAATTTGTACTGATGGTATGTCTGATTCAGCAAGCTTTGATATGGCTCTGGAGCTGCTTGTGCTTTCCGGCCGCAGTCTGCCGCATGCGCTGATGATGATGATTCCTGAAGCTTGGCAAGAAAACAAAAACATGGAACCCAAGCGCAGAGCTTTCTACCAGTACCATGCAAACTTAATGGAGCCTTGGGATGGCCCGGCTTCCGTTTGTTTTACGGATGGTGTTCAAGTTGGTGCAACGCTGGACCGAAACGGTTTACGTCCTTCACGTTACTGCGTGACCAAAGATGATTTCCTGATCATGGCATCAGAAAGTGGCGTGGCTGATATTGAACCTGAGAATATTAAACTGCGTGGTCGTTTACAGCCTGGCCGTATTTTTGTCGCGGATCTTGAGCAGGGACGTATCATCTCTGATGATGAAGTAAAAAATACCATTGCAGCAAGACAGCCCTATGAAACGTGGCTGACGGATAATCTGGTTAAGCTGGGAAATCTGCCTGCTGCATTAGAACGTAACCTACAGCCTAAAGATGGTCATCTGTTACGCCGTTTACAGGGCTTTGGTGTCACTTCTGAAGAGCTCAATGAGATTGTATTACCTATGCTGCTTGAGGGTAAAGAGCCTTTAGGCGCTATGGGCGTTGACTGGCCGCTTGCTGTGCTTTCTCACCAATCTCAGCATTTATCGCATTACTTTAAGCAGTTATTTGCGCAGGTAACCAACCCGCCAATCGATCCGATTCGTGAACGTATGGTAATGTCGTTGAAAACTTACCTGGGTAAAGATCAAAACCTGTTAGCTGAAACACCTGAGCACTGCCATAAAGTAGAGCTTGAATCGCCAGTACTGAGCAATGCTGAACTGCAAAAAATTAATGCATTAGATCATAAAAAGCTACAGGCTAAAACATTAGATACGTTATTCAGAGCAACAGGTGTGCCCGGTCAACTGGCTAAGTCACTAGATCGTATCTGTCGTTATGCAGAAGATGCGATTCATGATGGTTACTCGATTATTATTCTCTCGGATCGTAGTGCGACTTCTGATCATGCGCCAATTCCCGCGATGCTGGTAACGGGTGCTGTACATCACTACCTTATCAAGCGCGGCTTGCGTGCTCTTTGCGATATCGTTGTTGAAACTGGCGATGTACGCGAAACCCACCATTTCGCAACCGTTATCGGTTACGGTGCATCTGCGGTCAACGCTTATTTAATTGAAGAGATGATTGTTGATCTACAAGCGAAAAAACGTCTGCCTGCGGATAAAAAGCCCTCAGAATATTTTGCCGCGTACAAATATGCAATCGACTCCGGCCTATTGAAAATATTCTCAAAAATGGGTATTTCAACGATTCAGTCATACCAGGGTGCGCAAATATTTGAAGCACTGGGTATCAGTAAACCGGTGGTTGATGCTTATTTCAAAGGCACTGTGACACGTATTCAGGGTTTATCACTTGATGATATTGCAACTGAAATTCTAACGCGTCATCGTTTTGCGTACCCGCTGCGTGAAGTGCCGGCTACACGTTTAGATGTAGGCGGGGTTTACCAGTGGAAACAACGTGGTGAAAAACATCTGTTTAACCCGACAACCATTCCTTTATTACAAAATTCAACACGTAATAAAGATTATGCGCAGTTCAAAGAATATTGTGCTGCCGTAGATGCTCAGGGTGATGATGCGGCGACTTTGCGCAGTCAGTTTGTATTTGTGCCGAATGCAACGGGACCAATTCCGCTAGAGCAGGTTGAATCAGCTGAAAGTATTTTGAAACGTTTTGCCACGGGTGCGATGAGTTTCGGCTCTATTTCCCATGAAGCGCACTCCACATTAGCGATTGCAATGAACCGCATCGGCGCTAAATCTAACTCCGGTGAAGGCGGTGAAGATCCGATTCGTTTCCTACCGAAAGAAAATGGTGATTGGGAGCGCTCTGCGATTAAACAAGTGGCATCGGGTCGTTTTGGTGTGACTTCATACTACCTGACCAACGCTGCAGAACTGCAGATTAAAATGGCGCAGGGTGCTAAACCCGGTGAAGGTGGTCAGTTACCAGGTCATAAAGTAGATGACTGGATTGGTCGCACGCGTCACTCAACACCTGGGGTCGGTTTGATCTCTCCACCTCCGCATCACGATATCTATTCAATTGAAGATTTGGCGCAGCTGATTTTCGATTTGAAAAATGCTAATCGTAAAGGCCGTGTGAATGTTAAGTTAGTATCAGAAGCCGGTGTCGGTACGATTGCATCAGGCGTTTGTAAAGCAAAAGCGGACGTTGTATTGATCGCTGGTTTTGACGGCGGTACAGGTGCATCACCTTTATCATCGATTCGTCATGCCGGTTTACCATGGGAGCTAGGTCTTGCGGAAGCGCATCAGACGCTGCTTAAAAATGGTTTACGTAACCGTATCGTTGTGCAGGCGGATGGCCAGATGAAAACGCCGCGTGACTTAACCGTTGCGACATTATTAGGTGCAGAGGAGTGGGGCGTTGCAACAGCCGCATTGGTGGTAGAAGGTTGTATCATGATGCGTAAGTGTCATTTAAATACCTGTCCTGTTGGTATCGCGACACAAAATAAAACCCTTCGTGAGCGTTTTGATGGTCGCGTTGAAGATGTGGTGACTTTCTTCCATTATCTGGTGGAAGGGATGCGTGAGAACATGGCGATGCTCGGTTATGCAACGATCAATGAGATGGTCGGGCAGACACAAAATCTGAAAGTGCGTGAAGACATTAAACATTGGAAATACAAAAACTTAAATTTAAGCACTATCTTATTCAAGGAGCCAGCAAAAGCGGCTGATGGTCTGTTTAATCAAATAGGTCAAAACCATAATCTTGAACATGTACTTGATAGAGAGTTGATTAAATTAGCACAACCTGCACTTGAAAAAGGCGAAGCGGTAAGCGCTGAATATGCTATCAAAAATACGGATCGTAGTTGTGGCACCATGCTTTCCAACGAAATTTCGAAAGTGTATAAAGATCAAGGTTTACCAAAACCGATGCAGGTTAAATTCACCGGCTCTGCGGGTCAATCTTTTGGTTGTTTCCTGGCAAAAGGTGTTGAATTTACTGTTGAAGGTGACGCCAACGATTACTGGGGTAAAGGGTTGTCAGGTGGCCAAATCGTGATTTACCCATACCGTAAATCTACGCTGGTTGCTAAAGATAATATTATCGTTGGTAACGTCTGTTTCTACGGTGCGACATCCGGGGAGTCATACATTAACGGTATGGCCGGGGAACGTTTCTGTGTACGTAACTCGGGTGCTGAAGTCGTAGTTGAAGGTATTGGTGATCACGGCTGTGAATATATGACCGGTGGTGTCACTATTGTACTGGGGACAACAGGACGTAACTTCGCGGCGGGTATGAGTGGCGGTGTTGCTTATGTCTGGGATCGTGATCAGAGCTTTGCCAATAAATGTAATATGGAGTTGGTGGATTTTGATCCTCTCGAGGAAGAAGATAAAGCGCTCCTGACCGCTAAAGTAACGAAGCATTTCGAGTTAACAGAATCAAATGTTGCGCAGGAATTTTTGGCCGATTTAGACGTAAGTCTTAGCCAAATGGTGAAAGTGATGCCACGTGATTACAAAGCGGTTTTAATGGCGCAAAAAAATAAAGGCCTTCAGCTTGTAAAAGACAGCATCTCAGCTAGCGAGAAAGAAACGGCTAAAGTAACTGCAGGAGACGCGTAATGGGTAAGCCAACTGGATTTTTAGAATTAGGGCGTGAGTTACCGGGTAAACTGCCGGTAGAGGAGCGTCTGAAAAATAATAAAGAGTTTGTAAAAAATGATGAGTTTGGCAGCAAAATCAGTGATCAGGCTTCTCGTTGCATGGACTGTGGTGTGCCTTTCTGTCACGACGGCTGTCCGATTGGTAACATTATTCCTGAATTCAATGATGCGGTTTACCGTGAAAGCTGGTTAGAAGCTTGGGATATTCTAAGTTCAACCAATAACTTTCCGGAAGTTACCGGCCGTGTATGTCCGGCTCCTTGTGAGACCTCATGTGTACTGGGTATTAATCAAGATCCAATTACCATTTGTAACATTGAAAAAACCATTGTCGAAAAAGCTTACGAGAAAGGGTATGTTAAACCTAAGATACCAACAGAACGTACCGGTAAAAGCATTGCCATCATCGGCAGCGGCCCGGCGGGATTATCTGCTGCCGAGCAATTAAACAGTGCCGGTCATACGGTTACCGTTTATGAGCGTGATGAGAAAATCGGTGGTTTAATGCGTTTTGGTATCCCTGACTTTAAACTGGGCATGGATGTTATTGATCGTAAAATTGAAGTAATGGAAGCGGCCGGTATCAAAATGGTTGTCAATGCGCATATCGGTGTTGATTTTGACGCCAGAGATCTGCGTAAACAGTTTGATGTGGTGTTATTAACCGGTGGTTCGACAGTTCCTCGTGATCTGCCGATTCCCGGGCGTAATCTTAAAGGTGTCCATTTCGCGATGGATTTCTTGGGGCAAAATAACCGCCGTGCTAACGATATGGATCTTAAAACTGAAGAGATTCATGCTAAAGATGATCATGTGGTTGTTATTGGTGGTGGTGATACGGGCTCTGACTGTGTCGGTACCTCTAATCGTCATGGTGCAGCAAGCGTTACGCAGGTCGAAATTATGCCGGTTCCACCTGAAAAACGTACCGTGAATATGCCTTGGCCGTCTTACCCGATGATCTTAAAAACCTCAACTTCTCACGAAGAAGGGGTGGATCGTCACTGGTCAATTCTGACTAAAGAGTTTATTGGTGATGAAAACGGTAACGTTAAAGAGTTGGTTATTGCGGATATAGAGTGGGAAACCCCTGAACCGGGCAAACGTCCTAACTTCAAAGAGATTGAAGGCACTGTTCGCGCAATCCCTTGTACTAAAGCCTTTTTAGCAATGGGTTTCTTACACCCGGAACCAACGGGTGTATTAGCGCAGTTGAGTATTGCTTTGGATGAGCGCGGTAATGTGCAGACGACTGATTTCCAGACTAGCCAGCCAGGCGTGTTTGCTGCGGGTGATATGCGTACCGGGCAATCGTTAATTGTGCGCTGTATTAATGAAGGTCGTGAAGCATCTCGCGCCATTGATGCGTACCTGATGGGCTATTCCAACCTTGAAGCGATGGCTGACTCATTAATGCTATCTAATTAAGCGTAACTCAATTTTTTATTGCTGACTGGCAATAAGTCTAAACTAAGCCTCCTCTCTTTTTTAAGAGCAGGGGGCTTTTCAATTTTAAAAGAATAATAGGTAAGATTAATGACATTGATCGATTTTGCAGCCTCACCCCTGTCGGTAATGCCCGCGGTTATCGCGTTGGGTCTGGCAATTATTACGCGCCGTGTTTTGCTCTCGTTAGGTTTGGGTATTGTTTTTGGTGCGTTATTATTGACCAATTTTTCAATGTTGGAGGGGGCATCCTATATTGTTAACACCGTCAAAGGTGTGGTGTTGGAAGAGGGGGGGATCAACAGTTGGAATATGAGCATTGTGGCCTTTTTACTGCTGCTCGGTATCACCACCGCATTACTGACACTTTCCGGTGGAACACGCGCCTTTGCCGTCTGGGCGCTTAAACATATTAAAGACAAACGTGGTGCATCATTTTTAGCGGCATTATTAGGCGTATTCATCTTTATTGATGACTATTTTAATAGTTTAGCGGTAGGCTCTATCTCTCGTCCGGTCACTGACCGCTTCCATATTTCACGATCTAAGCTCGCTTATATACTTGACTCCACTGCAGCGCCTATGTGTATTCTAATGCCGCTGTCGAGCTGGGGGGCTTACATCATGACCATTATTGGCGGCATCTTATTGAGTCATGGTATTAGTGAATACTCGGCATTGGGCGCTTACGTCAGACTGGTGCCGATGAACTTTTATGCGCTTTTTACTCTGCTGATGGTGTTTGCTGTTATTTGGTTCCAGCTTGATATTGGCTTGATGAAAACCCATGAAATAGAAGCCGAAAAAAATGGCTCATTACATGACGGTGATCATCAGGCCGTCGATCTGCATGATGAATATGGCATTGATGAAAGTGAAAAAGGTAAAGTGGCAGATCTTATTGTGCCGATTGTAGCGCTGATTATCGCAACTGTATTTTTTATGCAGTACACCGGCAAACAGGCGTTAGCGGCAAATAATCAGCCCTTTTCGGTGTTAGGCGCATTTGAGAATACTGATGTGGGTATGTCGCTTTGTTACGGCGCATTGGTAGGTCTGGGCTTAGCGTTATTTACCGTATTAAAACAAAAAATTGCATTAACCCTGATTGCGAAGGCGATATGGATTGGTGCAAGGTCTATGTTTGGCGCCATTATTATTCTATTTTTTGCCTGGTCGATCGGCAGCGTGATTGGCGATATGAAAACCGGTACCTATTTATCTTCGCTGGTGCAGGGGAATATCGGCGCGCAATGGTTGCCACTGATTTTGTTTGTATTATCAGGCGCAATGGCTTTTTCTACCGGTACTTCATGGGGTACCTTCGGGATTATGTTGCCGATTGCCGGAGATATGGCCGGGGCGACAGAGATCAGCTTGATGTTACCTATGTTAAGCGCGGTATTAGCAGGCTCGGTATTTGGTGATCATTGCTCGCCAATCTCTGATACAACTATTCTCTCTTCAACGGGGGCACGTTGCCGCCATATCGACCATGTATCCAGTCAGTTACCCTATGCACTATCCGTTGCCGGAATCTCTGCGGTTGGTTTTATCGCGATAGGTTTTACCGGCTCACTCAGCCTTGCCTTAGTAAGCTGTTTCGCAATGTTCAGTCTGGTGGTGTTTGTAATGAAGTTGTTTTCAACAAAATAATTATTTTACTGTGACATTAAAATCCCCTTTTCCAAGGGGATTTTTTGTTAATGGCTAAACCCAATTCTAACCGAATTGATATACGCTTTAGGTGTTTTCAATTGAGCTTGAAATCACGTAAACTACGCCTATTTTCCCAAGCTATTTGTTTTCAGGTGAACCAATGATACGTCTCAACCAAGTTAAACTTCCTTTAGATCATCCAGATGATGCGTTACAGGCATATGTATTAAATACATTATCTATTGCAGCTGAGCAATTAGCAGATATCCATATCTTTAAACGTGGTTACGATGCGCGTAAACGGAATGTGATCACCCTGATCTACACCCTTGATGTAACCCTGAATGATGTTGATGAAGCAGCAATATTAGCCCGTTTTAGCAAAGATCCGAATGTGCGTCAGTCGCCTGATACGGAATATAAATATGTCGCGCAAGCTCCACAAAATTTAACTGAGCGGCCAATTGTTATCGGCATGGGGCCGTGCGGATTATTCAGTGCTTTGATTTTAGCGCAAATGGGCTTTAAGCCGATAGTTTTGGAGCGTGGTAAGTCAGTCCATGAGCGTTCTAAAGATACCTTCCGTTTCTGGCGTAAAGGGGAGTTAAATACCGAATCCAATGTGCAGTTTGGTGAAGGTGGGGCGGGTACTTTCTCTGATGGTAAATTATATAGTCAAGTTAAGGATCCAAACTTTCTCGGATTGAAGGTAAAACAGGAGTTTGTCGCTGCAGGCGCGCCTGCCGAAATTATCTATGTCAGTAAACCGCATATCGGTACTTTTAAGTTAGTCACCATGGTTGAACGCATGCGTCGTAAGATCATAGAGCTAGGCGGTGAAATTCGTTTCGAAACCCGTGTCGAAGAGCTCAATATTGAAGATTCTCAGATCACTGGCGTCACCCTTAACGGCGGTGAAGTGATCCACTCCAAGCATGTTGTGCTGGCAATTGGTCACAGTGCGCGCGATACCGTGCAGATGCTCCATGACAAAGGCGTGTATCTTGAAGCGCAGGCTTTCTCGGTTGGTTTCCGTATCGAACATAAGCAGGAACTGATTGATCAAGCCCGCTTCGGCACTAATGCCGGCCATCCTCTGTTGGGCGCAGCCGATTATAAATTAGTACATCACTGCAAAAATGGCCGCAGTGTGTACAGTTTCTGTATGTGTCCCGGCGGCGTAGTTGTTGGCGCAACCTCAGAAAAAGAAGCGGTAGTAACGAATGGTATGAGCCAGTATTCCCGTAGCGAACGGAATGCGAACAGCGCCATCGTAGTGGGTCTTTCACCCGCTGATTTTAATAATGATCCGTTACAGGGGATTGCATTGCAGCGTCAATTAGAGCGTCAGGCGTATATTCTTGGCGGCAGTACTTATGATGCACCGGCACAACGTGTAGGGGATTTCCTGGCGGGCAGTGCAGCTAAACCGCACGGTAAAGTAGAGCCATCATTTAAAGCGAATGTAAAAATGACCGATTTAAGCACCAGTTTACCGGATTTTGCAATTGATGCTATTCGTGAAGCATTACCGGCATTCGATAAACAGATTCGCGGTTTTGCTACTCCGGATGCAATGTTAACCGGCGTCGAAACACGTACCTCTTCACCGGTGCAGATCAAGCGTGGACAAAACTACCAGAGCATTAATATTAAAGGTCTCTATCCTGGTGGTGAGGGCGCGGGTTATGCCGGCGGGATTTTATCAGCAGGGATTGACGGTATTAAAATAGCCGAAGCTGTGGCATTGGATATGTTAAAAGATCTGTAACAATCCTGCCTGTCTTCGCATAAAAGATGTTACTGATCAATAACAAACTGATTTTATAGGGTTGTTTTTTATGCTAACGTGCATAGATAAACATTTCTCTTAATGTGGTTATAAAATTCAGATGCGCGAAACCGGATAATTACTTACTTTAATATGGCCTTACAATGTTTTTCTGAAGCGATTTAAGGCCATTGCTTGCTCTTCTAAGTACTTTCTTATCAAAATAGTTAGTTTGATTCTGTGATGGAAAATAAAGAATATGGAAAA
>JBATHQ010000299.1:0-7907 GCA_049667005.1 Psychromonas sp. | reverse complement strand
GTAGTAGTAAGACCCCCGTCATTCCCGAAGTGTTGTATCGGGAATCTTGTTTTAATTAGTGTCATTAGCGTAATTTGCTGACAAGGTTTTTCTACCACCGGATTACGCGGATTAAACGAATTAAAACCGTTTCTAATTAGCCGTACTGAGATCCTCGACTAAACATCTCGAGGATGACGGTAGTAGTAAGACCCCCGTCATTCCCGAAGTGTTGTATCGGGAATCTTGTTTTTTAAATTAGTGTCATTAGCATAATTCGCTGACAAGGTTTTTCTACCACCGAATTACGCGGATTAAGCGAATTAAAACCGTTTTGCAGTAGGCATTTTCGCGGTAGCCGTACTGAGATCCTCGACTAGACACTTCGAAAATGACGGTAGTAGTAAGACCCCCGTCATTCCCGAAGTGTTGTATCGGGAATCTTGTTTTAATTTGTGTCATTAGCATAATTCGCTGACAAGGGATTTTCTGTCACCGAATTACGCAGATTAAGCGAATTCAAAACCGTTTTGCAGTAGCCGTACTGAGATCCTCGACTAAACATCTCGAGGATGACGGTAGTAGTAGTAAGAGAATAAGTGGTTATTGCATTTACATAAGAACTTAAAGCGCGTAGCCTTGCGCGCTTAATTTTGAGGGGGCGTTAACGCGCCTCCTCTGTGTATATTTTTTAAGGCAACAGAAGTGGAAATTACAACATCTCACCCTATCAAAACCAAACTGACTTTTATTATTCCGTCATTAATCGGCATTTTACTTTTTATGACACCTATCAGTTATCAAGGCAACATTACTATCCCGATTGCGATTGTTGCGAAGGAGTTACAGTCATTGTTATCTGATTTGATAACGGCCATGGTCACTGGCGTAGTCGTAAGCACGGCAATCATCACCACGATTAACCGCTTTTTTAAAATACAAAAAATCCAACGCAGCCCGTTTTTAAAGTCACTATTTGAGGTAAGCAGAGTGTGGTTTGCTGCCCGTTTATTCGGTGCGCTGTTTATTTTACTGACCTTCTTTAAAGTCGGTCCGCAATTTATCTATTCTGATATTACCGGGGCATTAGTGTTAAATGATCTGCTGCCGGTGTTGTTCTGTGTGTTTCTTTTTGCCGGTATGTTATTACCGCTATTATTAAATTTCGGCCTGCTGGAGTTATTTGGCACGCTGTTAACCAAAGTGATGCGCCCTATTTTTAATTTGCCCGGCCGCAGTGCCATTGACTGCATGGCCTCTTGGTTAGGCGATGGCAGTGTGGGTATTTTAATGACCAGCAAACAATATGAAGCACACTATTATACTCAACGTGAAGCGGCCATTATCGGCACCACGTTCTCTGCGGTATCGATCACTTTCTCTTTAGTGGTTATTTCCCAGGTAAGATTAGAACACCTGTTTATTCCATTTTACTTTTCTGTCTGCTTAGCAGGTATTGCCGCAGCGGTTATCGTGCCTAAATTACCCCCTCTGCGCTGGAAAAAAGATGTCTATCTGGACGGTTCGTTAAGAGATAAAAATGATGAGAAAACACCCGATGGGCATAGTGTTTTGTCATGGGGTATCGAGCAGGCATTGTTAAGGGCTGCCAATGCTTCAAGCGTTAAAGAAACCTTTAAAGATGGTCTTAAAAATGTACTGGATATGGTTTTTGGGGTTATTCCTGTGGTCATGGCGATGGGCACAGTGGCGCTTATTCTTGCTGAATACACGCCTATTTTTGAATATTTGGGTCTGCCTTTTATCCCTTTTTTAGAACTGCTGCAGATACCTGAAGCGGATATTGCCTCGAAAACTATCGTTGTTGGTTTTGCCGATATGTTTATCCCCTCTATTTTAGCCGCTTCGATTGAATCGGACATGACCCGCTTTATTATTGCGGCGATGTCGGTAACTCAACTCATTTATATGAGTGAAGTAGGCGCGTTATTATTGGGCAGCAAAATACCCGTTAATATAGGGGATCTGTTTATGGTCTTTATTTTAAGAACATTAGTGACCTTACCGATCATCGCGGCGGTCGCACATCTGATTTTTTGATGGCATAGTGCCTTTTATGCTGATGCTTTTCATCAGTGTCACTCAGCGGATAACTCAATTAGCGTTATCCGCTAATGATGGACAATCTAATCACTTTTAAAGGAATACAATGGATATCGCCGTTTACCTACATGCCCTCACCGCCCTGTTTGTTATTATCGATCCGATTGGCGCGGCTTTAATTTTTAATTCATTAACCTCTGGCAGCGATCAACAATACCGCACAAAAATGGCCGTTAAAACCGTTTTAATCAGCACCATTACGCTGATTTTATTCGGTAATTATGGTGAGGCACTATTTGCCCATTTAGGCATTAATATCAACTCACTGCGTATTTCAGGGGGGTTATTGCTGTTCTATACTGCCTTTAAGATGATCACCCAAAAGATGGAAGTCACCACGTCCAATATACAAACGGATATTTCCGTATTTCCGATGTCCATTCCGATGCTGGCAGGACCGGGCACGCTGACGCTGTGTATTCTGTTGTTTTCTAAAGCACCGAATGCGGGAACCAATGTCGCGGTCTCTTTAGCGATCATTTCAATATTAGGGGTTACTTTTCTGTTCTTCCTGCTTTCAAAATATTTGAAAAAAATCATTGGCAAAACAGGGGATGAAATTTTAAGGCGCTTCTTAGGGGTGATACTGGCGGCGTTGGCGATACAGTTTATTTTTGATGGTATTCATAATATTGGGCTTTAAAAAAAAAGCACCCTAGACAATCTCGAAAGATCAACGGATTCTAGGGTGCCTTTAATAAATTAGCCTAAAATTGAGCCCAGGCCTTTTTGTAAAAGCGAGCTGGCAGCGCTGTTGCCGTCAGTTGAGAAATAGCTTGTTGCAGCACTGGCAAACTGAGCAATCATATCCGCGCTTAAACCTAACGCTTCGAATTGCTTAGTCAGCGTGGCGATGCCACCTACAGATGAAGCAAGACCACCCGCACTGGCTAACAGATCAGTACCACCCGCTTTGCCTAACAGATCCGTCACGCCACCGGTGCTGCTGTCACTAGCAGCTATTACTGGTGCAGCGGATAACAGTGTGCTCATGTTTGGAACACTTTTGCTTAATTCGCTGAACTCATCCGTTGATAATGAACCTTTAGCCAATTGCATCAAAGCGCCCATGCCGCCTGTTGCTTGAGTATCTGTAACACCCAATTGTGAAGTAACAGATGATAACAAGCTGCTAGAAACAGCCGCTTGGATAGCAGATGAATTGACTGCTGGCGTTGCTGTTACTGCCGTTGCAGATTGTACTGCTTTTGCTGCCGCTACTGAGCCTTCAGCCTGTGCTTGTGCTGCCGCCACAGATCCTTCAGCTTGTGCTTGTGCTGCCGCTACTGAGCCTTCAGCCTGTGCTTGTGCTGCCGCTACAGAACCTTCAGCTTGTGCTTGTGCTGCCGCTACAGAGCCTTCAGCCTGTGCTTGCGCCGCTGCTACAGACCCTTCAGCTTTTGTTGTCGCTGCCGCTACAGAGCCTTCGGCCTGTGCTTGCGCTGCTGCTACTGAACCTTCAGCCTTTGCTTGCGCTGCCGTTACAGATTCCATTGCTTTATCTGTCGCAGCTGTTACCGCTTTCGCCGCAATCACTGATGGTAATGTTGCCACAGTTGCCACTACTTTTACGGCATTTACTGCCGTTGCTGCATTTTCTGGCGTTGCGGATTCCAGTGCTTTTGCTTTTACTGCCGTTGCAGATTGTACTGCTTGTGCTTTGACTGCCGCTGCAGACTCTACTGCTTTTGCTTTAATTGCCGCCGCTTTTGCTGCCATTGATGTCATCGATGACACTGCGGTTGCTGCTTCTTCTACTTTTACTGCTGTTGCAGCATTTACTGCCGTTGTTGCATTTACTGCTGTTGCAGCATTTATTGCTGTTGCAGATTCAACTGTTTTTACTGCCGCTGAAGTTTCTTGTGCTTTTATTGCCGCAGCCGATTCGTCTGCTGTACTAGACAATAAAGAACTAAAAAAACCTGCATTTGCGACACTTGTTACTGATAATAATATGGCGGTTGCCAATACTTTCATTTTCATTATTGTTCCTGCTCTATGTGGTTGCCTAACGGGCGAATAATAACAGTAAAAGTTAATTTACACTCATATCTATTATTTTATTTATGAAACTATTTTTGAATCAAATAGGCGAGTTTTCTGGCTAAGGAGTCAGGCACAAGCTTTACAAAAAACACGCTAAGCTTATTCATTATGCCCGGGATCACCACAGCCCTATTTACATTTGCCAGTGCACAACTAACAACAGTTTGTGTTTCCATTACCCGGAATTTAAACAAACGTGATTCAGGCATATTGGCAAGTTGGATAAACTCGGTATTGGTCGCTCCCGGACAGAGTGTACTGACTTGAATGCCATGTACTTTTAACTCTTCATAAAGCGCTTGTGAAAAAGACAAAACAAAAGCTTTGGTTGCATAGTAAACCGCTAAATTAGGACCCGCCTGAAATGCAGCCGTAGAAGCCACATTGATGATAAAACTATTATCCTGTTGTCGCAGTAATGGAATAGAGAGATGCGTTAAGCAAACTAAACTGTTGATATTTACCTGTAACATTGCCATCTGCTGGGCTAATAGTAGTGTTGAAAACTCGCCTCGCTGGCCAAATCCGGCATTATTAATAAGCCCGTTTAACTGCAGTGATTGAGCGCTGATATACGCTATTATCTGTTGTCCACTATCAGAGACTGTCAGGTCAACAGCGAGATAAAATACAGTAACCTTGGGGTATTGTTGTAAAATTTTTTGCTGGATCCGCTGCAGTCTGGGTAGACGACGAGCAACCAATAATAATGAAAAGCCTTGCCTTGCCAACTGAAAAGCAAACTCTTCACCCAATCCTGAACTTGCACCGGTTATGAGTATTACTTTTTGCATTTATTTAAACCCTTCAATAAAACTCAATTGTACTGCGTTTTGTTCCTGTCCCGCTCGATTCTCCAAACCAACGGAGACCCCTAACAAACGGATACTTTTGTCAGGATTATGGACTAACAAATGGTGTAATAATATTTCTAAAAGCGCTAACGATAATTCGGTGCATTTCCGCTCAGTGGTTTTCTGAGTAAAGTCAGAAAATTTAACCTTGACGCCAACGCGTATGATCATCTTCTCATCAAGCACTTTTACTAATCGTCTATTTAACTCTTTATAAAGTTCTGCAAGTTTTTCAAGACACTGAGATTCGTTGTACAGATCTTTTAAAAAAGTATGCTCAACCGCCAATGATTTTCTTTCTCTATTAGGCTCAACGCTGCGATTATCTATCCCCCGGCTAAATGCAATTAGGCGCTCTCCCTGTTTACCAAATTCAGCAAGCAATAGTTCTGCCTGATATTTTTGTATGTCGAGACAGGTGAACAGACCTTTTAGGGCGAGCTTTTGCTGTGTCACCTTGCCCACTCCGGGGATTTTTTTAAGTGCCAGCGTATTAACAAATTCAGTGACCTTTTCAGGGGGAATGACATATTGTCCATTAGGTTTATTTTCATCGGAAGCTATTTTTGCTAAAAACTTACAGGGGGCAACACCGGCAGAGGCGGTTAAATTTAACTCCTCAAAAATACTGCGGCGAATGTCCTGCGCAATATAAGTTGCGGAGCCTTTAAATAAGGTGCAGTCGGTTACATCTAAAAAAGCTTCATCCAATGAAAGGGGTTCAACAAGGTCGGTATAACGGAAAAAAATCTCGCGGATTTTTTTGGATATTTGCACATAAACCTGCATTCGCCCCGGTACGATCACTAAATCAGGGCATAATTGCTTCGCTTGAAATGTTGGCATTGCCGAGTGCAGGCCAAACTCCCGTGCAATATAGTTACAGGTTGAAAGCACGCCGCGCTGTTCACTTTTTCCGGCAATGGCTAAGGGAACATGTTGCAACGCAGGATTATCGCGCATTTCGACAGCGGCATAAAAAGCATCCATATCTATGTGTATGATTTTGCGTTGTTTTATTGCGAGAAGTTCTGTCAAAATTAACACCTGTTTTTATTAACAGTTAATTTTGGGCTTTTTATATTGAAATGCAAGTGCTATTTATGATTCAGACAGGCAGGTAGAGATCTGGTAGTGCTTTTTACGATAAAAAACACTACCCGCTTTAACAAGATTATTAAGCACAGATCTTCTTGTAGATCATTGACTCAATATGCTCAACTTCTGAAAGGCCATGACGCTCTTCAAGAATTGATTTTAAACATGCTTTCACCTTTAATTCATGCTGTGCCAGGGTATTTTTAATAGCGAATGAGGTCAGCGTCTCAATAATCTGTAGATCACATAGCTTGCTTGCAGCTAGTTGAATTTCTTCGATTGTGCTTTTTTGCATTTTGTTATCCTGATTTAATATTATTTGCTACTTTTATATCTCTTCAACCGACTCCTTTTACGGAGGTGGTTGTAACGCAATACAATCACAATAACTTGAATTTTGATTGTATGGTTAAGGTCTGTTGACCCTCGGTAAAAACCACGTAATTTGTGATAGCATTATCACTTACAGCGGTAATATTGGCGAAAATTACACTAATTATTAACACATAGGAAGACAGGTAATTTAAGGACAAATAAAAATATTTATCTTGTTTTAAATTTAAAAACAGGATCAAAAAGCAAATAACTCTACGTATTACATTGTTTTATAAAGGAAATGAATAAATGTGATCTATATCACATAAAAACAAGTTTAATACAATGAGTCCCCTGACAGATAATATTCTTTATTTATATATAATATTTTTGATGTTTTTTTATAAAAAGTCGACTCGAAATAATGCCAAATCAAAGCAACGCTTGGCAAAATATACTCGGGTTATGTTGAGTGAACAGCGGGCTATTATGGCTAAAAAGTTAATCTATTTTTTAGGTTCATGAAGTAACATGAGGATAGATTGAAGGCAAAAAGCGAGTAGTGCTTTTTGTATAAAAAACACTACCCGCTTCAACAGACGACTAAGCGACGACCCTCTTTTCGATTAGTGTCTTAATATGTTCAGCTTCAGAAGTGCCGTGACGCTCTGTCAGTACTTCATGCAAACAAGCTCTTACAACCTGCTCATATTGCTCGAGCGTATTTTTAACCGCTAATGAAGTCAGCGTTTCAATGATCTGCTCATCGTTTTGCTTACAGGCAGCCAGTTTAATTTCATCGGTTGTGTTGTTTTTCATATATGCATCCTTATTTAACATTATTTATTGTGTTGCCCCTAGCCAATCCAGTTGAATATGCATCTGCTGCCACATTACTGATATTGAATAGCACCCAGAGAATGTTAATACCCTGTTGTTTTTGCAACACTTTTAAAACATACACTAGGCGATGAGAGATTAAAAGTCCCTAAAAATTTAAGGTTATTGCTGAATTATCATTATTTTCAACTTTAAAAGAAGAATTCAAAACCGGAAAAATCAACTATCTATTTGTAATAAAAGAACAACAGGAAACCCTCTCACTGCAAAAAAATGAGATCAAGATCCCAAAAAAGTCGAAATACCACTTAAAAATATGATTTTAATTTGACTTTTAGAGCATTACAGGGTGTCGTAAATGATGATCTATTGAGTTAGTTGCGATTCAGAAAAGATAAAACGGAGCAGTACAATTGACCTTAGCGTCGAAGTTTGAGCAAGTGGCAATGGAAATCGACGTCATATACCGAAAATACTGCTAGTATGCTGATTTTTACATCTTGAAGTATTATGGATAGTAGTGATTAACACTCTTTTACATAACAGGTATTTATTATGTTATCGATCAGTCAAGTAGCAAAAGAAACTGGGTTATCAGTCAAATCAATCCGCCATTATGAGCAAATAGGTTTGATCAGCCCTCCGCAACGC
>JBATHQ010000298.1:0-2799 GCA_049667005.1 Psychromonas sp. | reverse complement strand
GGCAAGTGTGACTTCCTGGCCGGCATAACACTCAAATCCATTATAACCGGAACCTTTCTTGCGCTCGGTACGCGCAAGGGCATATTCTTCGCCCGTTTGCGGGTGCAGAAAAACGGGGAAATCTTTTCCCACTTGCTGAAAACCTGACTGTAAAAGCTCTTCCGGGGTGGCCGCGACCACCACATAATCGCGATCCTTCACTTCCAGATCTAATAACTGATCTCGTACAGCACCTCCAACTAAAAATACTTGCATCTCTTCTCCTCTTTTATGGGGTTATTTAGCTATTATATACCCAAGCTACTTGAAGATGCAATAATCAGCAAGTAGAGAGGTGGCTATATTCAAGGCATGAAGTTGAAGGTTTAGTCATTCTAAATCAATGCTTCATAACGCCGAAGATGGTTGCCTATCAGCTTGCCCTACGGGAGGTTCGCTCAAAACACAGTTCAGTGTTACAACACTTGAAAAGGGAATAACCATTCTCTACATGTTGCGCCTTGATCTGGCATAGGAGCGAGCCTCTGAATTTTCATCTTCAAGTGGTTTGGGTATAAAGGTGGGGATCAAGCCTTTATTAACTTGGGTCCTTAAATAAGGGCCTAGGGTTTATCAGAAGGAGGGGATTGTTGTGGATCTTTACCATCCTCCTCGATATCTATTACGGGGATCTCCTCATCGGTCAAAGCACGGCGAAAGATTTCCTGCTTAGCCTGCAACCCCTCACCTTTGCCATAAGGTATAAAAAACAGATCCCGCTGATTTGGATGCAGCAGTTTGTTAGCATGTTTGATAGGACACCAATATTGCTCTGTGCGCGCAATAATCTCACGGGAATAAGCGATCAACCCCACGCCATAAGCACAATAGCTGCAATTTATTTTCTCAATAACATTCAGATAGGCAAGGTGGTGGCGGTCAAAAATTATATAATCAGATCTTGATACTTTGGGGATATGGTAAAGCCTGAAACAGATAAATTGGTAGAGGGTAATACAGATATCCAACATAACGATGGGTACTATCATGGCGTAGATAAAAGGCGCTGATAATATGTTATTTAGTTGGCTTGAACCTAGCCAGCTAAAAATGCCCACTTTGAGCTTTTTCTGTGCTTCTTTGAACTTATGCTCAAATTCAATGCGGGTACCATTGACACGGTAGCGTAACTCTTTTTCCTGTTTCTTCAGAATTGCGCTTAATTCATCTTCTAACTCTCTGATTTGTTGAACTAGTTTTTTTACCTGCTCATTCACCGTATCTCTCCCTGAGTGCCAGAGTTATGCTTTAACACTAGTTCTTAATTACCATTAATGCTAATCGTCCATACCAACACCTGTTTTATGACACTTTCATCCCTTATGCACGTTAATATATGTGAATTCAGCATTTTCAATTTCGTAACAGCGAATAGATTTTCATAAGTGCTTACTCAAACAATGCAGCTACGTTATCCCCTTTCATTTTTCTCTTGAGTAACAGATCTCTATGTTTGGTGGCCGGAACAGACTAAATTGCTTGTAATAAACAGATACTGTCGCCGTCAGTAAACCCATCAATGAGTTCACTGACGACTAGCGCGAGTTTTGTATTCTACGAATGCGCTTTTTTTGCAGGCGCCTTAAGCAACAAAACCAGAGGCACAGCGGCTAAGGTTACCCATATCATCAGTCGAAAATCCTGAAGATAAGCCAGCGTTAATGCCTGCCGGGTCACTTCGGCGTTAATCCCAATCAAGCCTGCGGTAGTCGTCAGATCATAGCCATGAAGTTGAGATGCATGATTAAGTGCATAGCTGAAAGGATTAATATATTCAGAAAATGCAGCATGATTAATTTGAGTTCGCTGAGCCAGATAAGTGACAACAACAGAAATACCGATACTGCTGCCGATACTGCGCATTAAACTGAACAGTGATGTTCCCTCATTGCGATAACGAGGATCAAGCGTAGCAAAAGTGATCGTTGATAAGGGCACAAAAATAAATCCTAATCCAAGCCCTTGAATAAGTCCGGTTCTGATGATGTCCCAACTGCTGATATCCAAATCAAATAGAGTCATCTCCCGAAGAGAAATGGCGGTTAACGTTAAACCTAACAATATCAGTGGCCGCGAACCAAACTTACCTAACAATTTCCCGACCATTATCATCGCGAACATCGTCCCCACTCCGCGAGGCGCTAACAGATAACCTACATCTATCACCGGGTAATTGAGCAGACTTTGCAAGAAAGGTGGTAGCAGAGCCATGGTCGACAACAGGATCACACCGATAATGAAAATGAATACCAGACCCACGCTGAAATTTCTGTCTTTAAATAGCCCCGGTTCAATAAAGGGATGTTTAAAGGTGAGTATATGACTCATAAACAGATAGAATGCCATAACACACAATATAGCTTCGGTTATGACCTCAGGACTGCTGAACCAGTTTTGTGATTCGCCCCTATCGAGCATCATCTGCAACGATCCTATCGCCAGGCTTAATAGCGCAAAGCCTAAAAAATCGAAGCGCCGAGAACTGTCCACGGGAGTCTCTTTTACAACAGCAGCAAGACCAAACCAGGCCAATAAACCGAAAGGAATATTAATATAAAAAACCCAGCGCCAGCTATAGTATTCGGTTAACCAACCACCTAGCGTAGGACCAAGAATAGGACCGACCATCACCCCCATTCCCCAGATGGCCATAGCCTGACCGTGACTCTCTTTTGGATAGGTATCAAGTAACACCGCTTGCGATAACGGAATCAGACTTGCGCCAAAGATCCCTTGTAGCAGCCTGAATATGACTATTTG
>JBATHQ010000297.1:0-8767 GCA_049667005.1 Psychromonas sp. | reverse complement strand
AAAAGCTAATGCCGAAGTTAAAATAAGCGGGATCTGAATCGCCTTAAACAGATAAGGCAGGGCTAATACTGAAAAAATAATGATAAACGCAAAAGTCAAAATGATCGGAGAAAGGTAATAAAAGACGCTTTGATTTTCGGATAATAGATATATCTTTTCATTGATTGGATAATTCAACACAAAAGCGTAATAAACAGAAAGCAGGATGATGAGAAACACCATACTGATGGAAATATTGCTGTTTTTAATAGTGTTTAACGGAATTGCTTTCAAACTGATGATCCTATGGGTTTATTTTGCGGGGGATTATAGCCTTAAAATCTTAAGATTCACTTAAGATTCACTGCATATTGACTTAATAAAGGGTGATAGGTTTTCAACCTGTATGGCAATGGCTGGGCAGACTGGTAAGTGTTTATTTTGGGATAACCACCAGATTATGTGAACGCATTTTAATTGAGCGATTATTGACGGTTATTTCATGCATTGCTTACAGACAGATAAATAGCCACTCTTTATAATGTTTCGCGAAGTATAACTAAGGATTACAAAATGATTACCAATAATCTCCCGCTCACCGATCTTCACCGTCATCTGGATGGCAATATCCGTATATCCACCATTTTAGAGTTAGGTCAGAAATTCGCTTTGCCGCTGCCTGCTTATGATCTTGAAGGGTTACGTCCGCACGTACAGATTGTTGAAAGTGAGCCAAGTCTGCTGGCTTTTTTGTCCAAACTGGATTGGGGAGTCGCGGTGTTAGGGGATCTTGATGCCTGCCGCCGGGTTGCCTATGAAAATGTTCAGGACGCTATGTTAGCAAAAATTGACTATGCGGAGCTGCGTTTTTCCCCCTATTACATGGCCATGAAACACAATTTACCGATGCAAGGCGTGGTGGAAGCTGTTGTCGATGGCGTGCAGTCCGGTTGTCGCGATTTTGCTATTAAAGCCAATCTGATCGGTATTATGAGCCGTACTTTTGGCGTGCAGAAGTGTCGACAGGAGCTGGCTGCTTTATTAACGCAGCAGGACAAATTAGTTGCCATTGATCTCGCCGGAGATGAGCTTGGGCAACCCGGAGAGCTTTTTATCAGCCATTTTAAAACGGTTCGCGATGCAAATTTGCAGGTGACCGTGCATGCTGGAGAGGCTGCCGGTGCGAGTAGTATTTGGCAGGCTATTCGTGAGCTCGGCGCAACGCGTATTGGCCATGGTGTTAAAGCGGTTGAAGATCCTAAACTAATGGATTATCTGCTTGAGCATCGGATAGGTATTGAGTCCTGCCTGACCTCAAATATACAAACAAGCACGGTTTCTTCGCTGGCCAAGCATCCTATCAAGACCTTTTTAGAGCACGGCGTATTGGCATGTTTAAATAGCGACGATCCTGCTGTTGAGGGGATTGAATTACCCTACGAATATGAAGTCGCGGCAGTACAAGCCGGTTTAAACCAGGCGCAGATTCGCCAGGCGCAGATTAACGGGCTCGATCTTGCATTTATCTCTGATGCAGAGAAAACAGCATTACGCAACAAAGTATTAAATCGTTAGTTTGGATTTGTTGCGTAGCTGACAGTGGGGTATGATGCAATGCTTTATTTGGTTTTTGTAATATTTTTATAAGATAGGAATGATAGGCCATGGATAAAACATTTGAAATGAACATGATTGTATTAATTGCGCTTGGCATATTGATCTTTTTATTGTCCATTTGGTTTGGAAAAGTTTGGAATAACAGTAAATTACGTAGCCAAAGGGCGCGACTTGACGCGCATATTGAAGCGCTTAAGCTCAAGCATAGTCAAAAACTGCAATCAGTAGAAAATGAGTTGCAGGTTGAGCGGCAATCGAATCAGGTGGCTTTTATCCACTTAATTGAAAAACGTGTCGCTATACTGGATCAGGGCTACAAATACCTGGTTGATTTTGATGCTGCTATTCATGCCGCTATTCGACCTGTGCCAGGCACTCGGGAGACGATATCGCAGCAGGAAACCTACGATTCAGCTGTGCTTAGGTTTACCTCTTTTGTTACTTTTTTTGAAAAAAACAAAATGTATTTTTCCACTGGTGTCGCTAAGAAAGTGTCTAAATCTCATTCTTCGATTGCTGCTACATTGGACTTAATGAGAGCCTTGTTATATGCCAAGCAATCGTTATCAAACGGTATTAGTGACGAGTTGCAAAACCTGTTTAAGAAAGCGGACAATGAAATCAGGCATGCAAGGCAGGATATTGAGGCAGAACTACGTGCCATTCTACATATCGATGACAGTCAAAATACCGAGACAGAAGATGATCTATCTACACTATCAATGTTCCGTTAAGTTAAGATCCTAAAAATAGGGTTTTGCTCTCTGTCAATATCAGGCTGCATTTTCTGTTGTGGTGCAGCTTTTTTTACTCTTCTCAGATTGATAGCCTGCCTGGCAGTGATTTCTAAAATTCGTCTTCATCGAATGACCTGCAAGGATAATAGTATCCCGGCCTGCATCTTTGGCTCGATAAAGCGTATCATCGGCTTCTTTAAATAATGTTTCGAAGCAGAAATGCTGATCCAGTTTCTGATCGGCAATGCCGATGGAAACTGTCAACAGTTCACTGATGCTAGAAGGTTGATGTTCAATATTAAGCTCATCTATTTTTTCACGCAGGCGGAGCGCCACCCTTAGGGCGTCATTTTTATTCGTCTGCGGCAATACCACAATAAACTCTTCTCCACCAAAGCGTGCGACAAAGTCGCTGCCATTATGGGTATATTTCAGCAGCGTGGTAGCCACTAGTTTCAGGGCCAGATCACCGGCATCGTGGCCATAAAAATCGTTATACTGTTTAAAATAGTCAATATCAATCATCAGGATGCTGATCATTGAGTCCAACTGCGTAGATGCTGCCTTTTCTATTTGCACTAATTGCAGCTCTAAATAGCGTCGGTTTGGTAATCCGGTCAGGGTATCGGTGGCACTGAGGTTTTGTAATTGCAAATTGTTGGTAATCAATTCTGATTGCTGTGAACAGACCATGGCCAGTAAACTGTCTATCTGCAATGCCAATTGACCAATTTCATTATCCTCTTTAAGTTCGCTACGCAATGAATAATCGCCACTGTGCATCACTTGGCTGAGTACCGTCTGGATCCGGTTAATCGGGCGAATGGTCAGGAAGTAGAGAAAAACAAAAATAGCGCCGAGAATAATTAAGGCTGAAAACACCCCGGCAATGAGTGAGTCATTAAATAAATCTTCATTGTAAGGGCGTACCTGAGCATCAAAACTAAGACGCATAAAGGGGTTATTTTCAATATCCACAAACCCCAGATGCAACTTCTCATTAACGCGATTGGCAGAGAGCTGTACGGGTGCTGTTTTATTGATAACAACCGTGTCGTTATTAAATAGGGGCTGCTGAGCATTATTATAACTTGCCGTTAATTTCAGTTGAATCGTATCTCCTAACTGCTTTATAACTGCCTCATCAATAAAGCGCCATAATACCAGGGTGCCGTGACTTTCGCCGACACCGTCGGAGGGCATGATACTGCAGCTGACAAACATGGCAGGTTTGCCATTATTAAATAAGAAGCCTTTTTTAAGAATATATTTAGAGTTATTTTGCGCTACTTCAGCAGCGGATATTAACACCTGTTTTTGCAGGTGTTGTGGCAGATTATCAAAAATATTTTCAGAGAGAGGGCTAAAGTTTTTATCAGCACCATAACCTGTTATCAGCTGGTAATCGGGTTGATAAAAATAAAAACCGTTAAGGTTTAAGTGCAGAAAAGAGTTGGCTATAAAATAGTTTTCTGACAGGTAATCAATATTGTGAGCAGCGACTTCTTGGTATACTTCATCCCAAACCGCATTATCATGGGCAACCGATTCCAACTCATGAAAGATGCTATCAATGCCTGCGGCAACACGCTGCATATCCTTGCTGTCAATGGTTGCTTCCAACTGGCGCAGCTCTGGTAGTGTCGAATGAAAACGGATATGAGATTGCACTGCAAATAGACAAACAAATGCAATACTCAACGTGAAGATGATTTGCAGAGGTAAACGTTTTCTAAACATCAATATATCCATCTAATAAGCGTGGTCTATGTCGTTTTTGGCGGCGTTTTTTGAGATTAAAGCGTAAAAAGTAATGTTACTTTTAGTATTTATAAAGGGTTAAGAGAGCAAAATGACGCACTGAATTGTATCTGAATTGATCGCTTAATATGTTTGTATCATATTGTTTTTATTTTATTTTTACAACATAACTAAGGAATTAATGTTGCCAAATAAGCGCGGGATCAAACTTTATATCTTCTTCGATCTAATGTGACTTTTTCATAAACCATCGTGGATTTGTAAATTAAATCGCGGCAAAATAAAGCTGAAAATAGAGGGTGGATGAATATCGGGGAGTGACGGGCAGATAAATTGCACAATATCAGCTAAGGGGTAATGTCCTTACTTTTATCTGTTTGCGCTAATTATTGCTATTTATTAGCAACCGGGAGAGGTGTTGTACCTTCAGCCCGGATGTTATTATAGCGTTTAAATCGCCCTGTTTTTTCCTGTTGCTGAAACAGAAAATTTTATCTTTTTCTCTAGCGGTTTATTCGTAGTCGAAATCCTCATCGAAGGATTCATGGGATTTTCTAGAACCCTTAACATACTCCCCGTCATGGTGTACCTGTCCTTTGTCACGACCACGATGATTTTGGTGATTTTTACGCGCATGGATCAGGTCATCCTGATCTTGCCATTCATCATCAAATTCATTAGATTTCTGAGAACGATTGCTGCTTCTCATTTTTAACTCTCCAAACAAACATACTAATTAAAATTTATCACTGTGCGATAAAGAGATATCAATTTAATCAAGGCATGGCAATGATATGCTTTTCCTGACGTAGGAATCATCGCAGTTTTTACTTTCCAGTAAAGAAATATCATACTGTTCTTTAGGCTTTTTTGTTATAACAACACTATTTTTAAAAATTTTGATGTTGTTTCACGCTGGGTAGCCGATATTTGTCACATTTTTTCACTTGATTAACATGGCGTGGCAGGGGAGATGGCTATTGGGAATAAGCTGCGCATAGCGGGCTTGTCTTTTAGTCACAACGGTGTGGTTCGGTTCACTTAGTTTGTTTGTTGGCCTTCCGCCGTCAGGGTGAAACCAGCAACGACAAAAGCTAAACCAAGCGCTGCAAGGCATTCGGTACTTGTGATCAATAGTCAGGCTCTCGGCTCTTTGTTGCGATTATCCGCAACTTCATTTAGTTGGCAGATTTTGTGAAATGAGCAATGAATAAAACTTTGATCTAACGGTATACTATTGAAAATCAGATAAAATTAAAAAGGAAGACGCTGTGTTTCAGGTATATCATTCAAATCAACTGGCGCTTTTAAAAGATCTATTAGTGGCTTTAATGCAGGGCGCAAAGTGTGACGACCCTTTCAAAAGTGAAACGATTCTGGTGCAGAGCCCGGGTATGGCGCAGTGGCTGCAGTTAGAAATAGCACAGGCAACAGGTATTAGTGCCAATATCGATTTCCCCTTACCGGCAAGTTTCATCTGGCAGCAATTCAAACATCTTTTAAAAGATGTACCTGATAAAAGCCCTTTTAATAAAATGTCGATGACCTGGCAGATCATGCAACTCCTACCCGAGTGTTTAGACGATCCTGATTTTTCCGCTTTATTACATTATCTTGAAGATGATCCGCACCTGCGTCGGCGTTTCCAATTAAGCCAAAAAATTGCTGATATCTTTGACCAATATCTGGTTTACCGCCCGGAATGGATTGAGGCTTGGGAAAATGCCTCTGATTTACAGCTTGAGCAATGGGGCAGTGACAGTAATAAATCCATACCCGACTGGTTAGAGGATCAACGCTGGCAAGCCAAACTTTGGAAAAAGCTCACATTAAGCATCGCTGAAACCTTTAAAGAACAAGGCAAAGCTTATCATCGAGCCGGTTTGTATAAAGACTTTTTAGATCTCCTGCAAACTAAAAACACTCTGGATCATCTTCCCGCGCGTATTTTTGTGTTTGGTATATCGGCGTTACCGGAGTCTTATTTACAGGCGCTGCTTGGCCTGGCAAAACATTGTGATGTGCATTTTTTGTTAACCAATCCCTGCCGTTATTACTGGGCCGATATTGTTGATCCTAAATTATTAGCCAAGCGTTTTGCGCAAAGCCGCCACAAACTGACGGTCAGTGAAGGTCATATAAAACATTTACCTGATTCGAGTTGGCAAAAAGATGACGCCCATCTGCAGTGGGCAAAAAGTGAAGATCCCGACGCTGAAGTGGGCAATCCGCTGTTAGCTTCGATGGGCAAAATGGGCCGCGATTTTCTTTTCCAGTTGTATGCCTTGGAGCAGCAGGAGATGGACGCTTTTGTCGACATCACCCGCGATAGTTTATTGCATCATATTCAGGCGGATATTTTAGATCTGCAGGACAGCAGTCAAGTGTTAACCCTGGATGCAAGTCAGCGCATCAACATTAGTGCAGATGATCAATCAATCACCTTACACTTATGCCACAGTGTGATGCGTGAAGTGGAGGTCTTACATGATAATCTATTAGCGATGTTTGCCGAGAATGACACTCTGACCCCTAAAGATATTATCGTGATGGTGCCTAATATTGACCAGTATGCCCCTTATGTGCAGGCTGTTTTTGCCAGTGTAGAACAACGTCATTATATCCCGTTCAGTATTTCTGATGTCAGTGCGCAGCAGGAAAATCCTATCCTGATCAGTTTCTTACAACTGCTGAATTTAAACCAGAGTCGTTATACCCGCGAAGATATTTTAGCGTTACTGGAAGTGCCTGCTATTTTACAGCGTTTTAAATTGAATCAAGAACAGTTTGTATTATTACAAAAGTGGATCAACGAAAGCGGCATTCGCTGGGGACTCGATGAACAAAGTGCCCAGCAGTGGGATCTGCCCAGACTTTCACAGAACAGCTGGTTATTTGGAATTCGGCGTATGCTCCTCGGTTATGCGATGAGTGACGGCTTGTTTGAAGGTATCTCGCCCTATGATGAAGTACAAGGTTTACAAGGCGAGTTATTGGGGCGTTTTATCGACTTTATTGATGCCCTTATACAGTTACAGGAAGGGCTGAAGCAGTCATATAATGCCGCGCAATGGCATGCTTTTGTGTATCAATTATTGGAAGATTTTTATCTTGAAGATGAAGAAAATACCGAGGTATTGACCATTATCCGTGAGCAACTGGATAATTTATTAGAGCATACGCTGCAGGCTAATTTTGAACAGCCAATCTCGTTATTTATTTTAATTGAACATCTGCAGCAGCATTTATCAGGACAAACCAATAACCAGCGTTTTTTAGCCGGTCAGGTTAATTTCTGTACGTTAATGCCAATGCGCTCTATCCCTTTTCAAGTCGTCTGTTTACTGGGGATGAACGACGGTCAGTATCCGCGCAGTATTGTCCCGATGGGATTTGATTTGATGGTTGGGCATCGTAAAAGAGGCGACCGTTCCCGTCGTGAAGAGGATCGTTACCTGTTTTTAGAGGCGCTGCTTTCGGCGCAGGATAAATTGTATATCAGTTATATTGGCCGTGATATTAATGATAATAGTGAAAAGATGCCCAGCGTACTGGTTTCGGAATTACTCAACTATTGTCAGCAAGGTTTTGTTTTGCAGGCGAATCAGCAGGATAAAAGCAGTGTTGCTGAAAAAGCCTTAAAGGCATTTCTGACTTTTCATTATCCGATGCAGAGTTTTAGCGATACCTATTACCAAGGTGGGGTCAAAACCTATAACCCTAACTGGTGGCAGGCCTTGTCGGCTCAACAAAGTGCCGTTCAGGACAGTGAAGATAGATTGCTTGCACTGGAACACCCCTTAACTGAAGTGCCATTAGAGCAATTAAAACAATTTTTAAAACATCCTTGTAAGGCTTTTTTTAATCAGCGTTTAGATGTCTACTTTGAGTTGGATGATAGCGAACAGGATAATGATGAACCCTTCGCATTGGATAATCTGCAAAGGTACTCTCTTAAAAATAAACAGTTTGAATACGCCCTGGAGGGTAAATCTTTAGATGCGCTGTTCACGGAAAGAAGGGCGGCGGGTGAGTTGCCTTTTGGTGAGTTTGCGGCGTTGATTTTTAATAAAGATCTTGCGCAGATGGAAGATCTCGCGGATTTAACGGCCAGTTTTTTTATTGGTGAGATAGAAACCATTCCGATAGATATTCAGTTTGCAGAGAAACGTTTAATCGGTGAGTTAAGCGACCATTGTGAAAATGGATTGGTGCGGGTTAAAACCGGGAATATTAAAGGCAAAGATATTCTTATTCTTTGGTTAGAGCATCTCTGTTACTGCATCGCTTACGGAGAAAATCTCAATTCAAGTCTGTTGGGTCAGGAGAGTGGTCTCTTTTTTGAAGAGGTGCCGGCGGATTACGCCTACAAAAAAATATATGAATTACTGGTGTTATATGAGCAGGGGTTACAGCGACCCTTAGCGTTTTTTATACAAAGTGCCTTTGCCTGGTGCAATGTTGTACATATGCTGCAGCCGGATTGTTTTGTTATGGAGGATTTGCAGTTTGCCACCATTGCCGAAGCGCAAAATGCCGCGTTAGCGAGTTTTTGCAGTGAACGCGGGTATTCTGAAGGGGCGGATCCCTATATCAATCGCTGTTATGAAAACTTAGAGGATCATTGGAATGAGTTTCAACCCTTGGCACTGAACATATTTATGCCGATTTTA
>JBATHQ010000296.1:0-9641 GCA_049667005.1 Psychromonas sp. | reverse complement strand
CTAAGATCCAAATCGGTACAATTGCAGGTGGTGCGGTATTCATGCTACCAGTAATCAGTGAACCAATGGCATGGTTAGCATACTTTGTAATCGGTATTGCAGTTTCAATGACGCTTACTGTTGCTATAAAGATGTTCAGAAAAAGAAAAGCAGTTGCAGCACAAGCTTAGGAATCGTTACACAATAACTTGTTCTAAATTGTTTCCAAAAAGCCTAGAGTGACTGGCTATTTTGAAAACAAAAGAGCAAGTAATTTTGTAGCCGATCCTTAATTAACAACTTAACTGCAAAGATTAAAAAGAGATGTTGAAAGAGATCTCTTTTTTTGCTTTTAGCTTTTTAATAAAGTAAAAAAATCCGACATTAACAGGTAAGGATGATCATTATCAGTTGTTAGGGTTGTACTACACTCAAAATGTGATAACAGAATTTGGAGATAAAATTATGCGTTACAAGCACATATTAGTTGCCCTGGATCCTTCTGAAAATACCAAAATATTAATAGAAAAGGCGGTAATGATAGCTAAGGCAACGGATGCTGAATTATCCTTTATCGATGTTGATGAGTCTTACAGAGTTGACCATCACAACATTATTGGTTTGACACCTAACCGGGCACAAGCCGATAAAGAGGAAGCAATAGATCAGCTTGAAAAACTGGAGTCGCTACAAGAGATCGCTGGTTATCCGATAAAAAGTATTCTAGTTGGTGATGCCAGCATTAGCGAAGAAATTGAAAAAGCGATAAAGGAAGAAGGTGTCGATCTGGTAGTATGCTGCCATCATCATAACTTCTGGCATTCACAGTTTTCATCTGCGGCTAAGTTAATGAAGGATGTAGATGTAGATCTGTTTGTAGTGTCAGTTAAGTAACCCGATCACTTTCAGCGCTAGATTAAGGGCAAACATTTGCTTTGCTCTTTTCCGTTATCATGCCTTAATTAACCCAATTAATAATAGCTCTGGCAGTTGGAGCAAATAGTATTATCAACAGGAATTCCTAGAGCACCATACGGTTGTTAGGGCCTGTACTCCCGTAGCCCATCTAATTTTTCATGGCCAAAATAAGCGCATGCAGCATTAAACCTCTTCGATTAAGCTCACTAAAGCTTCAAAAATTTTCCTTATCTGAGGCCATTTTGGCTCTCTGGTCTCGTTTTTTTAAACTTTATGGCGCTCAGGTAATAGCGGTTAAACAGATAAACACTGTATTCAGGATCTGTATTAAATATATTTGTATTGGCATTTGTGCTTGTATATGTATTTTGTGATGAATACAGCATATTTAAAGTGCAAACCTCGTAAAAATTCGAATTTCTATTTTACACTCCTTTTTGTATGGCTAATATCCGAACATTGTGATACAAATGAACAATAAATCACAAACTATAGTACAACTTTTTAAATATCAAAATCTATAGTACAATTTATAAAACCTATTTATTACAGTGCATAGTTATGCACGGCTAAAGAGAAAAGAGAATCAAGATGGCAAAAATTCCACTGTACCGGCAGATTGCAGATACTATCCGTGAAAAAATACGTAACGGTGAATTTAAAGTCGGCGAAGCTCTGCCAACGGAAGCAGAGTTAAGAAATGATTTTTCGGTCAGCCGGGTAACCGTTCGTCAGGCATTGAAACTGTTAGTCGAAAATGAAGAGTTGGAGAGTGTCCAGGGTAGCGGGACCTATGTTAAAGAGAGTAAAGTTAACTACGACATTTACCAGCAATCAACCTTTAACGAAAAATGGGCCCACCTTAATATGGCAACCCACAGTGACGTGATGACATTTGAAATAACCCTGCCGAGCATCACCATCGCAGAGCAGCTCAATATTAGCGAAAAAGATCGTATCTTTCATGTTAAGCGCCTGCGCTCGATAGGCGATCATCCCATTACATTTGAAGAAACCTGGATGCCGCTGCGTCTGTTTCCGGATTTAACTTATCAAGTAATGGAAAAGTCAAAATATGACTATATCGAGAATACCAAGGGCATGGTGATTGATCGCAGTGAGCAGGAAATTATTCCCGTTCTTCCTTCAGAAGAGATTGCCGAACTGCTGAAGATTGACCCGCATCAACCTATTATTGAGAAAAGAACACGCAGCTTTTTAGCGGATGGGACGGTATTTGAATACAGCCGCAACCAATTCACCACGACCGATTATAAATTCACTGTTATAGCTAAACGTCAGAGACATTAGATTATTGATCGTCAAAACGAGGTGATAAGTATTTATCACCTTTTCTGAAAAATGCATTTCTAATGCAGCATCTCCAGCGCTTTTTTTAGAGCGTTTATAAAGCTCTTCGCCTCTTCCAGAGTATTATAAATTGAAAATGAAACTCTCACTGTACCTGTGCAGTTAAGCTCCGCCATTAACGGCATTGCGCAATGCGTTCCGCTGCGCACGGCAATCCCCTGCGCATCTAATAACATGGCAATATCCGCCGAATGCTCACCTTGAACAGAAAAACTCAGCGCAGCAGACTTAATCCCGCCTGCGTTAAAGACGATAACTTCCGGTATTTCTGCTAATGCTTGTTCGGTAAAGGTCAATAATGCCCGTTCGTGATCGATCAAATCCTGGCGATTAAACGCACTGATAAAATCAATGGCCGCGCCTAATCCTATCACACCGGCAATATTAGGGGTACCAGCCTCAAATTTGAAAGGTAATTGATTAAACGTGCTTTTCTCAAAACTGACCGTTTTAATCATCTCGCCGCCAGTCTGCCAGGGAGGTAGCGCTTCTAATAGGTGCTGTTTTCCGAATAACACACCCACACCTGTCGGACCAAATAATTTATGGGCTGAAAAAACATAATAATCACAATCTATATCCAGCACATCAACTAATTGATGAGCAACCGCCTGAGCACCATCAATAATAACCTGTGCACCGACCTGATGCGCCAGTCTGGTTATCTCTTTAACCGGATTGATCACTCCGAGCGCATTGGAGATATGAGTCACCGATACAATTTTGGTTTTATCCGTCAACAGTGCCTGATATGCGTTGAGATCCAACGCCTGATCTTTGTTCAACGGGATGATTTTTAAGACGATACCATGCGATTCCACCAGCATCTGCCAGGGCACGATATTAGCGTGATGCTCTAACGCGCTAATAATGATCTCATCACCCGCTTTAAGCTGACTCGACAGCACATTAGCTAATAAATTAATCCCTTCCGTGGTTCCTTTTGTCCAGACAATCTCTTTGCTGTCGTTAGCATTAATAAATGTTTTTACCGTCTCTCTTACCGCTTCAAAGGCAGCTGTCGCACGCAGGCTTAAATGGTGGCTGGAACGATGCACATTGGCATTATCATTAAAATAGTAAGAGACCATTGCATCCACCATGACCTGTGGTTTTTGCGTCGTGGCAGCATTATCTAAATAGATCAGAGGGTAGTCTTTGATCGTCTGATGTAATATCGGAAAATGTTGACGTATTCGATAAACACAAAATGTAGAGTTTGACAAACTATCCCACCTTTAAAGCAGTAATAAAAAATAACAATCTAAGTATACCTAAATAGTTTGGATATGAATCATCTTTGTATGCTGTCTTATGCCATCAACGGGCACGACCAACATACCCGGATTCGGTGACGATGGCTTTTTAGCCGTTACGCCCTTCAACCATTAAACGTTTCATCTCCGACACTGCAGCAGAAAATCCGTCAACAAGCGCGCGTGCAACAATAGCATGACCGATATTAAGCTCGATAATCTCAGGCAGTGCGGCAATAGGTTTAACATTATGATAATTCAAACCATGACCGGCGTTGACTTTTAAACCCGCATTATGTGCATAGGTTGCTGCTTTAGCGATACGTTGTAACTCGGCCTCTTGAACCTGCTCAGATTGAGCATCGGCATACTGCCCCGTGTGCAGTTCAATATAAGCAGCGCCGGTTTTAAACGCGGCATCAATTTGTGAGTTTTCCGGATCGATAAATAAGGAGACTTGAATACCGGCGCTGTTTAAACGGCTTACCGCAGATTCAATTTTAGCAAATGAACCGACAACATCTAAGCCACCTTCAGTGGTTAACTCTTCACGCTTTTCCGGTACTAAACAAACAAAAGCGGGTTGTGTTTTTAATGCAATTTCAACCATCTCTTCGGTCACCGCCATCTCTAAGTTCATCCGTGTTTGTAACGTTTGTGCAAGCACCGCAACATCCCGGTCTTTAATATGGCGACGATCTTCGCGCAGATGGATGGTAATACCATCGGCACCAGCACACTCAGCAACAGCTGCTAAATGAGCAGGTTCAGGAAAACAAGTACCGCGCGCATTACGTAATGTTGCGATATGATCGATATTAACGCCAAGTAAGATCTTGCTCATTGATAAATTATCCTTTGTTATTTAGCCGTAAAGAGTGAACGACTATGTAATGGTTTTCCACCTAATAAGTGGGCTAATGCTTGCCGGCAAAACCGTTTTGATGATAGCAAAACCTGTGCATCTGAAAAATCACGTCGTGCGAAGGCAATTATATCCTCTCCGCTATAAACGTCATGTTTTTTATGAATTGCCTGTTTAGCAAAAAAACCCTCCTGCTGCAAATATTGATATTCGAAGCCGCTTTCAATTAACTCACCGCTGTAGATATCTTCACTAAAGTTAACCCCATAACCTAATGTTTCGATTAAGGTTAATTCAAAAAGACGCAGCGCTATCTGCGGATCGTTATCGCCGGCAATGGCTAATAAGGTTTTCTGATAACATTCAAACAAGCCGTCACAGGCGGTTTCGTCCTGCAGTAAACGGTATAATAATTCATTGATGTACATGGCGATGAAAAGGCGTTGTCCGACCAGAGGAACCACTTGGGATTTTGCTTCAACAGATTTAACCGTTTTCAGGCTGCTGCGACCAAAATAGCTGACCTGTAACAGGGTAAACGGCTGCGCCATGCCGCGTTTCATACGCGTACTGCTGCGCCCGCCTTTATAAACCAGGCTCACTTTACCAACGTCTTCACAGAAAAGATAAACTAGCTGACTGGTCTCGCCGTAGGGACGCCGATGCAGAATAAAAGCATTGTGAGACTCAATTGACATATATACCCATGATACTTCAAGATGCAAAGTCAGCCAGAAGTTACGCGCTTCGAAGCTACGAGTTGCGAGTTGCGAGCTAAACGCTAAAAGCTAAAAGCTAAAAGCTAAAAGCTCGGGGACTTCGAAGCTCGAAGCTCAAAGCTCGAAACTTAACCTGAGTAATCGTCGCCATAACCTAAGCTGCGTAGCGCCCGGTCATCGTCCGCCCAACCGGATTTAACTTTCACCCAAATTTCCAGGAAGACTTTGGAATCAAATAACGCTTCCATATCGATCCGCGCTTGTTTACCGATCACTTTCAGCTTTTCACCTTTATTACCGATAACCATGCGTTTTTGACCTTCACGTTCAACCAGGATCAGGGCATTTATATGCAGTACACCGTTTGCCTGCTGTTTAAACTGCTCTATTTCAACCGTGACTGAATAGGGTAATTCATCCCCCAAAAAGCGCATTAATTTTTCACGGACAATTTCAGAAGCCATAAAACGAGATGAACGGTCGGTGATATAGTCTTCCGGGAAATAATGCTCTGATTCCGGTAATACCTCTTTAGCCCAGACACGAATTTTTTCTATGTTATCGCCCTTTTTAGCCGACATAGGTAAAATATGTTTAAAATTATAACGTTTACCCAAGGCTTGTAGATGCGGTAATAATGCCTCTTTGTCTTCCACGTTATCAATTTTGTTAACCGCTAAAATAACCGGACATTTTAAATACTGAAACTTTTGCAGTACCATTTCATCATCTTCATTCCAATGCGTGCCTTCAACCACAAAAACCACCATCTCCACATCATTGATTGAACTTGATGCCGCGCGGTTCATTAAGCGGTTAATGGCCCGTTTTTCTTCGATATGAAGTCCCGGGGTATCAACAAAAATAGTCTGGTATTCACCATCGGTATCAATCCCGAGAATACGGTGACGCGTGGTTTGCGCTTTACGCGAGGTAATACTGACTTTCTGCCCTAATAGCGCATTAATCAAGGTCGATTTACCTACGTTAGGACGCCCTACTATTGCTACTAATCCACATTTCTGTGTCATTATTTTGCTCCTAACATTGGAAAATCAACATTGATTTCCAGTAACACTTGAGAATATTGAACGGTTGCCGACAATTTGCATTTGTACGTCATTATTTGTCTCCTAATAAAGCATCTAACATTTTGTCAGCCGCTATCTGCTCCGCTTTACGGCGACTGGTACCTTGTCCCTGCACTGCACTTAGCCCTTCGATCGAACACTCCATGGTAAAACGCTGATTATGCGCTTCACCTTTAATTTCAAGTACTTCGTAAACGGGTAAAGGCTGTTTGCGTGACTGTAGATGCTCCTGCAGACGGGTTTTTGGATCCTTTTGGCTGATCCCCGGTTTAATGGAATTTAAACGACTATCAAACCATCTTAAAATAAGGTTTTTAACGGTATCAATATCGGAATCTAAAAAGACCGCGCCAATAATCGCTTCTACACCATCGGCAATAATCGAATCGCGTCGAAAGCCACCACTTTTTAATTCGCCCGGGCCCAAAATCAAACAATCGCCCAGTTGGAACTCCCGGCCAATTTCCGCCAGCATTTTTCCGCAAACTAATGTTGCACGCATGCGGCTTAAGTCACCTTCGTTAACTTTTGCAAAGCGGATATAAAGATCCGTTGATATGGCATAACTTAAAAGCGAATCGCCTAAGAACTCCAAACGCTCATTATGGTTGCCTAATGCACTGCGGTGGGTTAGCGCCTGTTGTAACAATGAAAAATCTTTAAAGGTATAACCAATGCGTTTTTCTAAACGTTTTAATTCAGTATCTTTCATTATTTGATACCACCAATTCGGTCAAAACGAACCCCGCTTGGTACCCAGGAAGGTAGCATACTGGTACTATCCCGATAAAATTCAAAACTGATCCAGATAGCAACAGCTTTGCCGACTAAGTTTCTCTCAGGCACAAATCCCCAGTAACGACTGTCTTTACTGTTATCGCGATTATCGCCCATCACAAAATACTGTCCTTCAGGCACAACCCACTCATTCGCATAAGTGCCCTGCTGTTGAAAATATTGTAAAGGTTGATCACGACGCATCGGATTAACCAATAATTGATGCGCCACTTCACCTAAAATTTCACTGTAAACCTGCATTTTATGTTCTTCATCTGCGAAGATTTTCTCACCGAGATAATTCCTGTCCAAGGCTTTGTATGAAGCGCATGGTTCGCTTTCACAAGCTGGAATTAAATATATCTCTTTATCTTTATAAACAATGCGATCGCCGGGTAAGCCAACCACACGTTTGATGAAATCAACGCGGATATCTTCCGGATATTTAAAGACCACAACATCACCGCGCTTTACCTTACCCATCGGAATTAAGGTATTTTGCCAGATAGGCTCTTTGACGCCGTATGAAAATTTTTCCACCAGAATAAAATCACCTACCAACAGCGTTGGCATCATCGAACCTGATGGGATTTGGAAAGGTTCGTAAATAAATGAACGTAGTACAAAAACCACCGCAATCACCGGGAAAAGTGAACGTGCGTTTTCAATAATCGGGTTTTCAGGATAGATCGTGGCTAATGTTTTCTCATCCAGCCCAACCTCCGCTTTATCTTGTGCAGCCTGACGAGCTGCATTGCGCGCAGGCGCCCATTTGATTTTATCGACAACCCAAATAATGCCAGTTAAAAAGGTTGCAATAACTAAAATAAGTGCAAACGTATTTGCCATGTTAATTCCTATAAAAATTGCGGTGTTAAAATCACATTATTTAAGCTGACATAATTGAATAAAACAGTTCAATATCGGTTTAACTAATATGACTAGACATGTTAATCGCGCGGTAAATAACGATTATATAGCCAAACGACGTTAAGATGTGGATTCACCACCCTGTAGCGATTTGACTGATTTTTTAAAAAACAAAATGCGCAGATTAAAAAATCGGCGCATTATGCTATTACTTACTCATTGAAAAAATTAAGTTATTTATCTTTACCAATGTGCAGAACCGCTAAAAACGCTTCTTGTGGTACATCTACGTTACCCACAGATTTCATGCGTTTTTTACCCTCTTTCTGCTTCTTCAACAGTTTTTTCTTACGGCTAATATCGCCGCCGTAACATTTTGCCAATACATTTTTAGTCAACTGTTTAACCGTTGAACGGGCAATAATCTTACTGCCAATCGCAGCTTGTATCGCAATATTGAACATTTGACGAGGAATGAGGTCTTTCATTTTTTCAACCAACTCACGCCCGTAATTTTCAGAGTTTTCCCGATGGGTAATTAACGCCAAGGCATCCACACGGTCACCATTGATTAAAACATCAACGCGTACCATATCTGCCGGTTCAAATTTAATAAAATTATACTCAAGCGAGGCATAACCACGACTGGTCGATTTCAAACGGTCAAAGAAATCCATAACCACTTCCCCCATGGGAATATTGTAAGTTAACGCCACTTGTTTGCCGTGATAAACCATTTTCGTCTGCACGCCACGTTTATTGATACACAAGGTAATGACATTACCCAGGTATGCCTGCGGTACTAAAATATTACATTCAGCAATTGGTTCGCGGATCTCTTTAATATCGTTCACTGCCGGCATCTTAGACGGGCTATCGATGTACAGCACTTCACCTCGGGTCGTTTCAACTTCATAAACTACCGTGGGTGCTGTGGTGATCAGATCCAGATCGTATTCACGTTCCAAACGCTCCTGAATAATTTCCATGTGCAATAAACCCAGGAAACCACAACGGAAACCAAAGCCTAATGCCGATGAATTTTCCGGCTCGTAAAACAGTGATGCATCATTAATGCTTAATTTGCCCAACGCATCACGAAAGTTTTCATAATCATCAGTGCTGACAGGGAATAAACCCGCATAGACCTGCGGCTGAGCACGTTTAAATCCAGCTAATGCGGAAGCGGCTTCACGACCGGAAATAGTAAGGGTATCACCAACGGGGGCACCTAATATATCTTTGATGCCGGCAATAACATAACCCACCTCACCCGCTTTTAATATGCCGGTTTCCTTCTGCTTAGGCGTAAAATACCCCACTTTACTGACCAAATGTACCTGGCCGTTAGACATCACCTTCATCCGATCACCCACTTTAATTTGCCCGTGGATAATACGTACCAGTGACACAACACCTTGATAATTGTCAAACCATGAATCAATGATCAGTGCTTGTAACGGTCCTGTTAAATCGCCTACCGGCGGTGGAATACAACGCACGATCTCTTCCAACACCAGATCAATACCCAATCCTGTTTTAGCAGAACAACGCACTGCGTTAGTGGCATCAATACCAATAATATCTTCGATCTCTTCCGCTACACGATCCGGCTCTGCGGCCGGCAAATCGATTTTATTTAAAATCGGCACCACCTCCAGATTCATTTCCAGTGCGGTATAACAGTTCGCTAATGTTTGCGCCTCAACCCCCTGGCCGGCATCAACTACCAATAAAGCGCCTTCACAAGCAGCTAATGAGCGTGATACTTCATATGAAAAGTCAACGTGTCCAG
>JBATHQ010000295.1:0-3117 GCA_049667005.1 Psychromonas sp. | reverse complement strand
GTCTTGACGCGTCGCTAAATTTACATGAAGATTAGATTAATCACACCGGATAAAGCGGGTTATCTCAATTTATAGCCACGATGCTTCAAGATGCAAAGCCAGCATAAAACTGAAGCTTTCGAGAGATTAACGTGGTTAATCCTCTCACGCTAGAATTACAAAAAGACGTAATTCTTTTATAGTTAGCGATTGTATAACAACGCTGGTTGGTACAATTTTCCTGCCCTATGGGGTGCGACCTTGCCCTATGGGGCACGAGCTCGAAAACCAGTGCTGCGTTGCACCATTCGAAAAGGGAATAACCATTACCTCGTGTTGCGTCTTGCTCTGGTCTTCGAGCTCGCGCCTGACAAAGCATTTTGAAGTAACATGGGTATATATGACCGATAACTTTAAACATTCACAAATACTGCTCTTACCAGAGCATGTCGAGCAGCATAATCACAATTATAATCAAGTTGTGATCACGCTTTCTGGTCAGGCACTATTTGATATTGATGGTCTTGGAAATATTGTCTGTGCAGGGCAGGGATGTTTACTTTCTGCCGAATCTGAACATACATTTTCGGGTATTGGCAGCAATAAAATTTTGGTATTAAATATCCCGACAGGAGGTGAAGATCCGCTCGGAGGGATAGGTCATGAGCAACCCTCAGCTGTTATTCAACGTGCTGAAAAATTATTTTCGCAATCAAGTTATTTCCGTCTTGATAGTCAAGCGCAAAATTTAGTCCATCTATTAGCCTGTGAAATCTCTGCGCATCCTGAAGATCTGCTTTTAAGTAAAGCCTGCACTGATACCTTAATTTGCGTCCTGCAACGTCATTTTGGCTCATTAGGGATGAAGGGGGTACGAAATCGTTTAAATATGGATGCTCTCGATCACTATATAGCTGCGCACTGCGCACATAAAATATCTGTTATGCAATTAGCCGGGCAGGTTTTTTTGAGTGAAAGTCAATTTTACCTATTATTTAAAGAACAAACGGGCATGAGCCCACATCAATATGTTTTAAAGAAACGTTTGGAGCGGGCTAAAGTTCTTATTAGTGAGTCCCCGTTAAGTCTGGCCCAGATCGCCCTGAATTGTGGTTTTTCCAGTCAAAGCAGTTTCACACAAGCTTTTTCCAATTTGTATAAAATTCCGCCATCACGTTATCGAAGAAACAATTTGTAGCCACCATTCCCGAGTCGTGCTGTTCTGCCAAACGCCAGCATGACCTGCTTTTATTTTCCCGAATAAATTTTCACCACTATTATTAAAGATCACGGTCAGCATATTTATCAGTATTTTTTATTATTAACGTGTTTTTTATAAAAAAGAGCGGAGGATTAAGAAAGAAAATAGGCATAAAAAAAAGCAAAAATGAAATGTAACAGCGGTTTAACATTTACTTAAAAAAATTATAACAACCCTATGGCAATAATGTTTTATTAAGGAATTATCATGTTTAATCCACCAGATATACTCGAGCCCTCCTTTATAGATCGTCCTCAGGATGAACTATGGGGGCTTATCTCTCCACTTTATTCAGTGGACGAATCGTTATGGTTAGAAAAGTTACTGCCCCTGGCTGAGCCCAGTGCTGATGAGCTTAAACAGACTTCACAGAGTGCTGCGGAATTGATTAGACGGATACGCAAAGATAAAAATGCGATACAGATGATCGATGCCCTTTTATTGGAATATAGCCTGGATACGAAAGAGGGTATTCTATTAATGTGTTTAGCCGAAGCACTAATGCGTATTCCAGATAGCGCGACGGCAGATGCGTTGATTCGCGATAAATTAACGGTAGCGGATTGGAAAGCACATCTTAAAAACGCTAATTCTTTATTTGTAAATGCCTCTACCTGGGGCTTAATGCTGACCGGTAAAGTTATTTCTTTAGATGTAAAAGATGAAGAAAAGCCCGCTAAGGTTATTAATCGTCTGGTCAATAGAGTATCAGAGCCGGTGATCCGTCAGGCGATGCATCAGGCAATGAAAATTATGGGGCATCAGTTTGTATTAGGCCGCAACATTCAGGAAGCAATGAAAAACGGCAAGAGTCACAGAGATAAGGGATTTACCTACTCCTTTGATATGCTTGGCGAAGCCGCATTGACGATGCAAGATGCGCAAAAATATTTTAATGATTACCTGAACGCGATTGAAAGTCTTGGTAAAGATGCTTATAGAAGTGCAAAAGGCAGCAATCCAAACTCGCCAGACCCGACAGTCTCGATAAAATTATCAGCATTGCATCCGCGTTATGAAGCCGTTAATGAAGAACGCGTTTTAAACGAAATGTTTCAAATAGTACTGAGATTATTAGAAAAGGCTCGTGCGTTAAATGTCGGGATTACCATTGATGCTGAAGAAGCCGACCGGCTGGAACTTTCACTGAAGCTGTTTGCTAAATTATATCAATCTGAGCAGGTAAAAGGCTGGGGAAAATTTGGTCTGGTGATCCAGGCTTATTCAAAACGCGCCTTAGCGGTTTTAACCTGGTTAGGCGCTTTAAGTAAAAAGCAGGGCGATCTGATTCCATTACGTTTAGTAAAAGGCGCGTATTGGGATAGCGAGTTGAAAATCTCTCAGCAACAGGGGTTCAGTGACTATCCTGTCTATACCCGTAAAGAAGCGACGGACAGTTCATACCTTGCCTGTGCACGTTTTTTGTTATGTGAACATCTACGCGGGCTTATTTACCCTCAATTTGCTACCCATAATGCGCATACGGTTTCAGCCATTGCGGCCATGGCCAGGCATAAACAATACGAATTTCAACGCTTACATGGTATGGGCGGGGCGCTTTACAATCATGCCATGGCAATGTACCAGACCAATGTGCGTATCTATGCACCTGTCGGCAGTCATAAAGATCTGTTACCTTACCTGGTTCGACGTCTGCTGGAAAACGGTGCGAATAGCTCCTTCGTACACCGACTCGTTGACGCCCAATGCCCGATTGAATCATTAATTGAACACCCGGTTAATATTTTACGCTCCCGACCAACGCTTAATAATGGTCTGATCCCACTGCCGCCGCAGTTGTTCGGTGAACAACGTAAAAACTCCGGCGCTATTAATTTCCATATCGAATCGCAATGGTTACCCTTTGAAAAGGCGGT